>JBGKDR010000496.1:0-7472 GCA_042954225.1 Parasynechococcus sp. | reverse complement strand
GTAGGTGTTGATCCAAGGGTTGAAGGGCTTGTAGTGAAAATCTTTTTTAAGTGCCTCTTTGAATTGTTCTATCGAAGGAGTTAGGAGTTGCATTGACTCACTCCATTTGATCGGTGATTTATCGACAATGGCCCATTTTCCCCATTTGAAATGGTCATTATCTACTGCATGATTTTGTTGAACATAGTCGATGAGTTCATGGTGGAGTGGAGCCTTGAATTGAATGTAAAACTTTCTCGGGAAAATTGTTTTGATAATGGTCATTTTGTTGAGCTCCCCTGTCTTCGGTGATAGGTTTTTGTGACTCAGGATGACGTGTTCTGGTTGCGTCGCAAAGGCTGTCCTTAAGCTAGGTTCATGTGATGGCTTCAGGCGTGATGGGATGATGTGAGTAATTGTCGTGTCGCTCGATAGTGGTTGTGTCATTGACTTGCTCAATGAGTCGAAATGTTCGCTGTTGTTAACTTTTGGTGAAACGACTTGCTTTGGCTTCCCTTCTTGATTATAAAGTATTAATTAGTAAATTCTCCGATGGCCACGCTCGAGGAGTTTCGGCAAGTGAGGGCGACTCTCTCTGCTGATAAGCAGAGTGATCTCGCAAGTGAGGTTTTTTCGAATCCAGACAAGGCCCTTGCCGAGATCATTTCGATATGTACGAATGCTGGTCTTCCGATCAGTGAAGATGAGGTCAGGTCGTTTATGGGGCAGATGGACGATTCTGATGAATTTGACGATGTTGAGCTGGATGTGATGGCCCTTGCGGCAATCTCTGGTGGCTCTGGTGGGTCACAAGGTGGCAGAAGGAATTCTGCTGGCTCCTGTTGTTGATGGACGCGAAGGCGCTTGGTTCGATTTTTTGGATGTACAACGATTTACTTCATTAAATTTGAAAATCGAAATTTATCCTTGATCGAATCTTTTATATACCAATTCACATCTCTGCCGTCGCCCTTGCCGAAGCCGAAATACACCAATGGCCTGAAGCTCGATTCGCTCCTGTTGGCCTCTCCCCAGTGAATAGTGTTCACGTCCTTGATGATGACGCTCCCTTTCGGTAAAGAGAGTGGTGTGATCTGATCTTCTTCGAAGTTGTTTTTACCGTTGAAGCAAGATCCGGGGATGACATTCATGGGACCGAGGTCTTCATCGACGTTGGTCAGATTTGCGAAAAGCCTGATCTGAATCCTTGCTGGCCAGTGGTTGTATTCACGATGCGGACGCTGTCTCGTTGCACCAGGGAACGATGTGATACTTGAAAGTTCAACAAGTTTGGGGTCAGGATCGGACAGATAGTTGCAGAGCGCTTGCTCAATATTCCTGAGGCTGTATTGAATTAATGAAAGAATTGTTTCGGTTGGATTTAGCTTATGATGTAGTCTTTTGCGTCCTTTTGCGACATAGTTGTCTGATTCTTCGTGCCAGGAGTGAATGACATCCTCCAGTGCATCTCTGCACATTTGATCAGGGATCCGTTGGGGAAGGAGTGCGATTCCGTATGTCAACAATTTTTGTGAGACGCTTTCGCTTGTCGGGACACAGGTCAGATCTTCAACTCTCACGGCTGCCTGACTGATTTCAGTAGAACTCATTATGGTGTTGTCTGGATGTGAATTTCTTCTGCTCTGTCATTTCTTTTTGTCCTATTGGCGTCAGCAAAAATAAGGCTGTCCTTATTGTTTTTAGATCAAGGTTTCCGGCTGGGCCCAAGACCGCGCTGATAGCTCCACAATTCGTCCAGCGAGATCCGTCGGTCACCGTTGCGGTCCAGACGGTTGAACCGGCGACTGATTCCAGGGAGGTCCCGAGCTTCGGAGACCGAGAGCTGCTGGTCACCATTGCGATCGGCCTGGCGGAAGCGTCGGCTCAGCCGTTCCCCGCTGGGTGCTGAATCGCGATGTCCCATCTGATCGAGGCGGAGTGAGGGGGCACCCCCCTGACGTCGTAGGCGGCGAATCAGGGCCGGGTGGTTCTTGAGTTCCCGCCCATCGAGGCGGCCGTCGTTGTTGCGATCGAGCTCGATCAACAGCGCTTCCATCCGGTGGTTGTATCCACGGAAGCTCTGGCGCTGCTGTTGGGCGGTCCCTGGGCTTGAGAGCCACACAGACGCCAACAGTGCCGTGGTGAGGACCAACCGCGCTGTCATCACTTCAGCCTATTGGCATCCTCCGGGGCAGCGGCATCACGTTGGCGGGGGAGTCATGGGCAAATGTGACTGAACAGGCCGGCGCTGATGGTCCTGCTCCGCCTCAGCTTGGGTCGAGGTGGGCCTTGAGAATGGCGATGAGTTCACGACAGGAGGTCATGGCCATGCCGCGATCGAGGCTGGGTTGCAGTTCCGCCTCCAGTTCCTGAATCACGGTGGCGCCATCCTCGCCGCGCCGAACCAGTTCATCCAAGGCAAGGACGGCGGCCTCCGCTGTGAAACCCAGCAGGTACTCCTTGAGCTGGGCCGTGGAGGCCTGGGCCATGATCGAGGCGGTCGGATTGGGCATCGGATCACCGGCGATCGCCGAACTTTACGGTTGGTCTGAGTCACATCCAGTTGTGACTTCCCAGAACGGAAGGCTTGTTGCCATCCAGTGCCGCAGCAAGGATGACGCTGTCTCCAGAATCGACTCGTCTGCCTGTGAGTGTCTCTTCGCCACGTCCATCGATGGTCTGGGTGGTGGATGACGATCCGGAGTTGCGCAAGATGGTCGGTACGTACCTGATCGACCAGGGCTACGACGTCCGCTGTCTTTGTGATGTCAAGCAACTGGAGGCCCGGCTTGAGTTTCAGCGTCCGGACCTTCTGGTTCTGGATCTGATGATGCCCGGCGATGACGGACTGACGGCGTTGAGGCGACTCCGTGATGCCGGTGACGATCTGCCGGTGCTGATGTTGACCGCACGGGCAGACGGCGTTGATCGGATCATCGGTCTCGAGCAAGGAGCCGATGACTATCTGGGAAAACCATTTCTTCCCCGTGAGCTGTCGGCACGCATTGAGGCGGTGCTGCGCCGGCGCTCCAATGTGCCGGCCGGTACCCCAGTGGTGGATGGAGGAGAGGTGCACTTCGGTGACAGCACGCTGAATCTCGCGTCACGGACGTTGACCCGCAGCGGTGAGCCAGTGGTGATCACCAGTGGTGAATTCAGTCTTCTCGCTGCCTTTCTCCAGCATCCCCAGCGGCCGTTGTCCCGTGAACGCCTGATTGAACTGGCCCGTGGACCCGGCAGCGCCACGGATAGCCGCAGCATGGATGTGCAGGTGTCGAGACTGCGCAAATTGGTGGAGCCGGACCCCTCAAGACCACGCTTCATCCAGACCGTCTGGGGATACGGGTATGTGTTTGTTCCCGATGGTCAACCCAGAGCTGCCAAAGATTGACCCGGATTCATCTGCGCCTGATCGGTTGGATTGCCGTCCTCTTCGGCAGTTGGGCCCTGTTTCTGTTGTTGCTGCAGGGGTTGTTCGGCCGCCAGGTCGATCGATTGCAGGTGGTGCGCCTTGGCAGAGAACTGGCGTTGCAGGTTCGGCTGACGGAGCTCACCCTCGAGCGCTACCCGCCGACCCTGATTCAGGAACTGACCGGTCTGGATCTACTTGTTGTCGAACGACCCGCCTCCCGATCCAACCCATCGCTCGTCCAGCAGGAGCATCAGCAGGTCCTGCGCCAAGCCCTCTGCGAGCGGCTGCGGGAATGCCCAGTCATCGTGCCTGCCGATCAGCGTGACCCAGCGGTCTGGATTGAACTGATCTCGCCTCTGGAACCGGTTTGGTTGCGGGCCCCATTGCCCAGAAGTCTTGGCTGGCCACCACAGCCGATGCTTCTGGCGGTGGCGGGCGTGGCCGCGGCGTTGAGCACAGCTGGACTGGTTCTGGCGGTCGATGTCGAGCGACCACTCCGACGCCTGGAACGCGCCTTGTCTGTTGTGGGTGAGGGCGGACAGGGCGATTCCGGACGGGTTCCCGAGGAAGGGGCCGCGGTTGTCCGTCAGGTGTCCCGGCGCTTCAACGCCATGGTCGACCGGCTGGCGGCAAGTCAACGAGAACGCAACACCATGCTGGCCGGGATTGCCCATGACCTGCGGTCTCCGATCACGCGATTACGCCTTCGCGTCTCGCTTCAGAACTTTGCCGCGGAGGACAGCCAGAGTTGGGAGGGTGATTTGGATGCCTTAGAGCGGATCATCGATCAGTTTCTGCTGTACGCCAGTGGTGGAGACAGTGAAGCGTTGATCAGCTGCCCACTCGATCAGTGGGTCGCTGAGCTCGTGGCCTCCTATCCCACCGATTCCCTGCACCTCGATCTTTCTGCGCTGACGGCCAGCGTTCGCCCTGTGGCCCTCGGACGTGCCGTCGTCAATCTGATCGACAACGCCTTCAGTTACGGCAGTGCACCGGTGGTTGTGCGCCTCAGGCAGCAGCAGGACAACGTGCGCTTTGAAATCTGGGACCAGGGCAGCGGCATGACGATGGAGGAGTGGACCAAGGCATTGCAGCCGTTTCAACGGTTGGACCCAGCCCGTGGTCAGAAGGGCCACTGTGGCCTTGGTCTGGCGATTGTCGATCACGTGGTTCAGCGCCATCACGGCCATCTGACGATTGCCCATGGGGATCCCTCGCGTCAGCAGGACCCTGGTCGTTTCGCGGTGGTGATTGTTTTGCCAGGAAATATGCAGACATCCTGATTGCTTCCCAAAGCAAGACTATTTCCGGCCATAAGGGAATCAGCTTGATCGCCGCCATGGGTAAGAAACACCACGCTGCCGATGCTGCCGATCAGGTTTTGTCGAAAAAGCAGTACGAGAAGGAGTTGTCCAAGCTCCAATCTCAACTGGTCAAGATGCAGTACTGGGTGAAAGCGACGGGATACAGAATGATCGTCGTGTTCGAAGGACGCGATGCCGCTGGTAAGGGTGGTGTGATCAAGCGGTTGACCGAACCTTTGAATCCACGTGGTTGCCGTGTTGTTGCTCTGGGAACGCCCTCTGACCAACAGAAAACGCAGTGGTATTTCCAGCGCTATGTCGAACATTTCCCCAGCGCTGGAGAGATCGTTGTTTTTGATCGGAGCTGGTATAACCGCGCCGGAGTGGAGCGGGTGATGGGGTTTGCGACCACCGACCAGGTGGAGAAGTTTTATCGCGCCTGCCCCCGCTTCGAACAGATGATTGTTCAGGATGGGATTTTGTTGTTGAAATACTGGTTTTCGATTAATGATGATGAACAGGAAAAACGCTTTCAGGCGAGAATCGACTCTGAGGAGCGCCGTTGGAAATTAAGTCCGATGGATCTTGAGTCAAGGAATCGGTGGGTTGAGTATTCCAAAGCGAAGGATGTGATGTTCTCAAAGACACATATTCCTGAAGCACCTTGGTTCACCGTTGAAGCCGATGATAAGCGACGTGCACGGTTGAATTGTCTGCATCACATTCTCAGCAAAGTCCCCTGGCAGGACATGACCCCTCCGCCGATTGACCTGCCCAAGCGCCCTGACCAGGGCGGGTACAAACGTCCTCCGATCAATGAGCAGTTCTTTGTGCCGAATCGTTATCCCTGAACTGGATTTTGGCTTTTGATCCGTGCGGTTGTGGTCAGTGCTCGCCATGATTCGCTCACACCATCAGAACGTCTGATGCCTTTGACCCGGACGCTGGCTCTGGCTGTGTCGTGTTGCCTGATCACCGCCTGCACAGCGGGTGTTGATCAGGGTTCAACGTCATCAACGATGTCGGCATCTGACGAGCCGATTCGCATCGTGTTGGACCCTGACACTCCCGCCAAGAGTCTGGGGTCGATTGCCGTCAACGGAACGACAAACCAATTTGCCGTCGGATATGGAAAGTATGGAATTGCTTGCGAGGGAACGACGTTTCAGGAGGGCTGGACCCCCTTGGGTCGTTTTCGGGTGAATGCGATTCTCACCGCCGATCGCTTTGAAATGGATCCGGATTTGATCAAGTCTTCAGGAAAGAGTGAGGCTGAATTGGCGCAGGAGCTGTTTCGCGATATGAATTCCATCGATTTCAGTGGAGATGGTGTTTCAGGTGAATACGGCAATGGATACATCAGCCTGGAGCCGATACCTGAATCCGATCAGCCCTTTGTCTTCAATACATACGCTGGAACATTTCGTTGGTACAGCTTTGCGATTCATGGCACCAATGATGAAAAGCGTATTGGTCAAAAAGTCACGGGAGGTTGTATCAATGTCAACAACATGAGCCTCTCGATGATTCTCAGTGCCGTCAAGATGGGTGACGAGGTTGTCATCACCTCGACCGCTGGCTGTGTCTCCTGACAGTGGCGTCAGGAACTCCAGCGTGCGCTGCAGCGCCACCGGGTGCTCAGGCCCACGTCGATGTTTTTGCAGCGAATCTCAATCTCATCGACACCATCAGGTAAGAGGCGACGCAGTTGGGCTTCCGCAAAAGCCTGGGTAGGCCCTTCGGCCGTCACTGATCGTGCGAATGCCATTGGTTGATCGGTCAGAAGTCCGATGAGGGCCAGGACGAGTGGAATGAACACGGCCTAGGGATCGATACCAGGTAATAGCTTCACCAGCATCAAACAGCAGGCCACAAGAATGACTGTTGTGATGACGGCCATAACCATTCACATGTGCATCAATTTTAAGACCGCTCTGCCAGGGCTGATTAATTTGATCGGTTAAGAAAGGTTGTTTTGTTCGGTGGGAACCTTGGCCAGCTCCCGTTCGCTCTTCAAACTTTGAGGGATCGGTTGATGCGCGGCAGCAAGCCATGACCCTTCTGAGCAATTTTCTGACACGACTGAGCTACCAGCCCGCGTCGTTGCGTGACCAGGCGAAGTTGTTCCCCCTTGTGCAATCCCTGGCCAACGCTCAGTTTGTTCTCGCTGATTCAGAGCTCACCCGGCGGATCTGGCAAGAGGTTGCTGATTTGAATCTGGATGTGGAACGTGTCGAGAATCTGTTGTACCGCTGTTGTTTTCAGGATGATCTCGAGGCTCTGAAGGAGGCGGATCAGGCCTTTTTGGATGCGCGTTGCGACCGCTCTGGCGTGATGACCCATGACGTCGGAATTTTCGAGCACTGCTGAGGCTCTATCCCGCGTCAGCCGATCTGATGTGTCACTTGAGTCGATTGAGCTGAACGCTTAATGTCGGCCAAATTGCTTCTTTGCGGCCATTGCAGAGTTCCTGGCAGGTACTGATGCGATGGGTGGCCAGCGCATTGTTCCTGCTGGCCCATGGTCTGCTGGTTCTTGAACACATTGCCATCGGCACGGCCTTACACGGCATCGCTGAGTTGTTCCTGGCGCCCTGGGCGCTGCGTCACCGTGCCTGGGATCTGATTGTGATCGGCTTGATCTTCTGTGTCTTCGATCTTTGGGGAACGCTGCGCCTCACGGGCGTCGCCTGAGCTGTTCACGGTTGGTTAGCCGTGCAATTGGTTGATCCAGAACCCGGCAAGCTGCCAGGAAGACCAGATGAACATCGCCAGGAA
>JBGKDR010000495.1:0-3550 GCA_042954225.1 Parasynechococcus sp. | reverse complement strand
GAACGCTTCGCCGGTGGATCTCTGGGCGTTGCCAACGGACTGCGCAGGGACGGCACCCCCCTTGACCCCAACGGAACCCATCCGCTTGAGGTGTGGACGGGAATCAACTTCGGCATCGCCAGCTACTACCAGCTGATGGGTGATGCCGAGACGGCCCAGGCGATCTGTGAGGCTGTGGTGACCCAGGTGTATAGCGGCGGGTTGCAGTTCCGAACCCCTGAAGCGATCACTGCGGTCAACACCTTCCGGGCGTGCCATTACCTCCGGGCGATGGCGATCTGGGGGCTGTGGGCCACCGAGACCGGTTGGGAACGGATTCCGGGCGCGTCGGACAACTGAAGCGTCGCACTGGGAGACTCGCCGAACAGTTGGCGGTAGTCGCGGGCGAAATGGTTGCGACTCGCAAAGCCGTAATAGGCGGCGATGCTCTGGACCGTGAAGCAGCCGATCCGCTCTTGAAGATGCGTGTGACTCAGGGCCTGCTGCACTTGCCCCAGACGGATCTGCTTCAGCAGCGCCATCGGACCCATGCCGAAGGTGGCGCGACAGTTCTGAACGATGGCTGATCGTGACGCAAAGATGTTCCGGGTCAGGTCCTGCAGCTTGATGACCTGCGTTGGATTGGCATGGCCCCAGGTCAGGAGATCTTTCATCAGCCCGGACTGTTGGCTGAGTTCTCCGTCGTAGATCACGGTGTGAATCTCAGGGTCCAGGGCTTCGAGCAGAGCGGTCTGGATGAGCTCCTGCCGAAGCTCGAAGGACTCGTCGGTGCTGTCGAGGTTGAGCAGGGCCTTCATGCGCCGGAACTTGTCTGGACTCAGTTGGAGGGTGTTGGCAGCCTCCATGGTCTCGAGCAAGCGATAGGCGCCCGTCTCTTCCGCCAAAGCGATCAGCTCGCCTGCGTCGAGAAGTGCGATGGAGGTGTGTGCACCTGGTGAGATTTGAAAAAACGTCTCTGTGATGTTCCGATTCAGCCCATGAATGGTCTGTTCATTCACGGCCTCACCGCGGACCCGGTGCAACTCGAGGCTGTTGCTCTGCTCAAGGGCAATGGGCGTCCATCGAGGGTTGCGACTCCCCTCGAACAGCAATCCCTGGCTGCAGCGGATCGTTAGCAGCGGCGCATCAACACTCCCGTTGATCTCAAAACGACCCTGCAGGGGACCAGACGTGATCTGGAGAATCCGAAAATCGAGGCCGATGGACCGGAACAAACTTTCGAGTTCCCAGGCCGCCTGAAAGGAGAAGCTCAGCGGCAGGGATTGGGCCGCTGTCATCAATCTTGCTCAGGACTCATCGATGATTCATGCAATTTTTGCATTCATCAGCAGAAATGCAAATGTCACCGCTTCAGTGGGGGTTTCCTAACCTCTGAGGCCACCGTTTTCTGATGCACATGGGCCGTCTGCTGATGGGCTTGATCGGCTCCTTGGTGCTGCTGTTCAGCAGCCCTGGTCTTGCTGCCGCCCAGGTGCATCAACATGAGAACGAGGCAGGCGTGGCGATGTTGCGTTCGCTCGAAAGTCTCCGGGACCTCGACTACAACAGCTGGCAAGCGGTGGCCTATCGGGAGGGGCAACCCGGTGAACCGGTGGTTCTCCGCATCGTTGGCTATCCCGGGCGTCTGCGTCTGGATCACCCCGCCTCGCTTCAGGTGCTCTCCGGTCGCCGGGACTGGGATCTTCAAGACATCACCTTGGACAACCCCGTGCTTGCCGGAGATGGACGCGAGGCGGCCGCTGAATTCGCCCTGGACCCTCTCCTGGATGACCTGAGCAACAACCGGCCCCTGCGACTGGTTCTGCCCGGGGTTTTCACCGAGCTTCCCGTGCCGCCCTACGTGGTGGGTGAATGGCGCTCGTTGCAGACGGAACCGCTCAGCTGATGTGGACCCGCTGGATGCGCCGTGCCCTTGATCTGGCGGCGCTTGCTGATGGCGACACCAGTCCCAATCCCCTTGTTGGGGCCTTGGTTCTCGATGCCGAGGGCCATCTGGTCGGTGAAGGGTTTCATGCTCTGGCCGGCCAGCCCCATGCCGAGGTCGGCGCCTTGGCCCAGGCCGGAGCTGCTGCCCGGGGTGGGACTTTGGTCGTCACACTCGAGCCGTGCTGCCACCACGGCCGGACACCCCCGTGCAGTGAGGCTGTAATTGCGGCGGGAGTCACGCGCGTTGTGGTCGCGCTTGAGGACCCAGATCCACGGGTCGCTGGCGGCGGTATTGCCCAGCTGCGTGCGGCGGGTGTGGAGGTGATTACTGGGGTGTTGCGTGCGGAGGCGATGTATCAGAACCGCGCTTTTCTGCATCGGGTCCGCACCGGTCGTCCCTGGGGCGTTTTGAAGTGGGCGATGGGTCTCGATGGGCGCACGGCCCTCGCCAATGGCGCCAGCCAGTGGATTACCGGAGTTCCGGCGCGCCGTTGGGTGCATCGCCTGCGCCGTGGGTGTGATGCGGTTGTTGTGGGGGGTGGCACGGTCCGTACTGATGATCCGCTGCTTACCAGCCGTGGCGGGAGGACCCCAGAACCCTTGCGGGTGGTATTGAGCCGCAGCCTGGAGCTTCCTGAGCAGGCTCAGCTCTGGGATACCAGCCTGGCCAGAACCCTCGTGGCCCATGGGCCTGAGGCGGCAGATCGACCATGTCCCGTCGGCCCGGAGCGCCTCGCACTCGAGGCCTGTGAACCATTGGCCTTAATGAGCTCTTTGGCGCAGCGTGGTTGCAACCGTGTGGTCTGGGAATGTGGCCCCGATCTGGCTGCAGCTGCCATTCAGCAGGGCTGCATTCAGGAGGTGGCGGCGGTGGTCGCCCCCAAATTGATGGGAGGTGTCGCTGCCCGAACCCCCCTGGGTGATCTGGGCTTCACGGCGATGGATCAGGTGTTGGTCGGATTGGGTCTTGTGACGCAATCCCTTGGTGACGATTGTCTTCTGCAGATGGATATTGTTGAAACGGAGCAGAGCTCTCGCTAGAGATAGGCACTTGTCTGAGTTGACACCGTGGTTGATGATTATCTGTGTCCCAAGTGCGGGTCCAAAACCTACGAGACCGGACAAATTCGAGTGTCCGGTGGTTTCTGGTCCAGTTTTTTTGATGTTGGCAATCGACGTTGTAACGCTGTGACCTGCACTGTCTGTGGGTACACCGAGTTTTATAAACGCACCGTTTCAGGGATTCAAAAAGTCTTTGATTTCCTTGGTGGTAGCTGAGCGCTGTCTTATCCCAATCCCGTTTGCTGCGCGGATTCGTTAGACCGGTGTTGTTGTTGAAGCGTGATGTCAGAAGGCGTCGTCGGCTTGATCCTGCTGGTTGTGGCCTTTTTGGGGCTGCAATGTTGGTGGATAAGCCGCGTCGTGCTGTTCAATCCCCGAGGGCGTCGGGAGGCATTCCGTTCCACCTCGCTGGAGGAGCAGCGTCGTCATCTTGAGTCGAGTTATGAGCGATTTTGAGTCCGCCGATCTGGACAGGATCATTGAAATGGCCTGGGAAGACCGCACGCCCTTTGAGGCAATCGCCTATCAGTTCGGTCTTTCAGAGCAGGAGGTCATCAACGTG
>JBGKDR010000494.1:0-1089 GCA_042954225.1 Parasynechococcus sp. | reverse complement strand
TCCGCCAACTGGAATCCACCGTGCTCTCCGACCGCCGTCCGATCATGGAAGCACTGAGAACCAAACTGGTGGCCATCACCGAAGGCCGGGACGAGGAATTCGCCCACTGGGTGACCCGCATTGAGTTGGACGGCTGAGGGGTCTTCCACACCACGCAGAAAGGCCTCAGACCACGAGCTTCAGTCCCGGCGGTTCTTAGGATGGTCGGATCGAAATCGTGGTGATGCAGGCAGTCCAGAACAACACCATCACCGAATCCTCTCGCTTTCTAAAGCGACTTCACGACCCGAGTCGACCGGTGCTGGTGTTCGATGGAGCCACGGGGACATCGCTGCAGCAGCTGGACCTCAGTGCCGATGATTTCGGTGGTGAAGCCCTAGAGGGCTGCAACGAAAATCTGGTGATCACCAGGCCAGATGCGGTCCAAGCGGTGCATCGACAGTTCCTTGATGCGGGCTGCGATGTGATCGAAACGGACACCTTCGGTGCTGCATCGGTGGTGCTGGCGGAATACGGGCTCGAGGATCACGCCTTCGCCTTGAACAAGCGTGCGGCGGAACTGGCCCGGGAGATGGCCGATCAATACAGCACGGCTGATAAACCGCGTTTCGTCGCCGGATCCATGGGACCGACGACCAAGCTGCCGACGCTGGGCCACATCGATTTCGACACCCTGCGCACGTCATTCCGCGATCAGGCCGCCGGCCTGCTCGCCGGCGATGTGGATCTGTTCATCATCGAAACCTGTCAGGACGTCCTTCAGATCAAGGCGGCACTGCAGGGCGTCGAGGATGCGTTTGAGGCCAGTGGTGAACGTCGCCCCCTGATGGTCTCCGTGACCATGGAGACCACCGGCACGATGCTGGTGGGTTCCGACATCGCAGCGGTTGTCTCCATCCTGGAGCCGTTCCCAATCGACGTTCTCGGCCTGAATTGCGCCACGGGCCCGGAGCAGATGAAGGAGCACATCAAATATCTGTCCGAACACTCACCCTTTGTGGTGAGTTGCATCCCCAATGCAGGACTGCCGGAGAACATCGGCGGCGTCGCGCACTATCGACTCACACCGATCGAGTTGAAGATGCAGTT
>JBGKDR010000493.1:0-4261 GCA_042954225.1 Parasynechococcus sp. | reverse complement strand
AAACGGAACCATCCGACCTCCGGCGTCGCGGCAGAGCTCGTGAAGCGGCGTGCGCTGCAGCGACATGGGGATTGATCAGAGCCAGCGCATTCTTATGGAGCGCTTCACCTTCCGGAAGGGAACCCGGAGATTGGTGGGCTGTGCTGGTCCATTTTTTCGACCGTCACTAGCTTTGTCGAACATTCGGGGCTCTGTGATTTCCACCAGCCATTGCTGCAGAAGCTGTCAGCACTGCACGATTGCTGCAGGGGGCAAGGGCTGGTGCCGGCTGCGCTGCCTGGAGGTGCACCCTGAGTTGGCCGATCTTGCTGTCTGTCACCACTGGACGGCCCGATCACCCCGCTTGCCTGGCCTGCACACGACGGCCATGGCTGATGGCGGCCAGCAGCTGGAGCTGGACCGTGGTCTTCACTCCTAGTCGTCGTTAGTTTGACGTCCTGCCCCTACACCGGGTTTCCGCGCAGCGGTCGATGGTGCGTCTCAAGTAAGCGCTGGGATTGTCTTCAACTCCCCTATGGACACCCTTGGAGCTGATTCGGGACCATCCCGAGTCCGATGCTTTGACACTGCCGACAGGGTCGACGGCGTTTCGCAAGGGTGAGCCCGTGCAGTTCATCCATGTGATTGAGCAGGGGCTGATGGAGTTGAGCAGCGGGCCACTGCATCGGATGCGCTTCGGTGCCGGGGAGCTGTTTTTCTACGAGGATCTGGCGGGCTCCACCGACGTCCACAGCCGGGATGCCACGGCCCTGACGCCGGTGTCCCTGTTTCGCCTGAATCGCACCAGTTTTCTGGAACTGATCCATCGCCACCCGACCCTTGTCCTGCAACTGCTGACCATGCAGCACAGCCGCCTGCGCCAGCAGCGCGCCGATGCCCGGCATGTCTATTGATCGCTGCCAAGCAGCAGCAACAAGCTTCGGGTCACCTTGGCCGCCAGCACCGAACTGATGCCACTGGTGTCGAGTTGAGGAGCCAGTTCGACGACGTCGGCGGCCACCAGATTGTGGGATCGCAGCACGGTCACAAGTGCGGCGAAATCACGCCAGTGGTACCCGCCCGGTTCTGGGGTGCCTGTTCCCGGCATCACAGCAGGGTCAAACCAGTCGAGGTCCACGGTGAGATAGATCGGTCGCCCCTGCAGCGGCTGCAGGGCAGCCTCCAGAGCAGCCACGTCGGCCATCAAGCGACCCGTGCGATGCAACTCCTGGAATTCGTCGCGGGTGCCGCTGCGGATCGACAGCTGCAGCAGGGTCTGGCTGGGCAGGACTTCCAGGCAGCGCCGCATGGCGCAGGCATGGCTGTGGCGGCTTCCCAGCCATTCGTCCCGCAGATCGGCATGGGCGTCCAGCTGCACCAGCACCAGATCGGGCTGCCGTTCGGCCACGGCTGCCACCGCCCCGGAACTGATCGAGTGCTCTCCCCCCAGCATCAGGGGCTTCAGCCCGAGCTCGAGGACGGCGCTCGTCGCCTGCTGAACCGACTCCAGGACCGGTTCGGGTGCACCGAACGGGATCTCCACTGCTCCGAGATCGGCGATGGCCAGGTCCTCGAGATCCAGCCCCAGTTGCGGGCAGTAGGTCTCCAGTCCAGTGCTGACCTCGCGGATTGCAGCGGGACCGAATCGGGTTCCTGGCCGGAACGATGTGGTGCCGTCGTAGGGCACGCCGAACAGCCCCACACGGCAGCCGTCGGGATCACGGCGGGACCCCATGTAAATCGTTCCGTCGGCGTCGAACAGGGGGTGGTCGAACGGGGCACTCATGGCTTCAGCTCGCGTTCGATGAAGGCGGGAATGGCCTCGAAGCCACCACGTTGCCAGCGCGGGCTCCAGATGTGGCAGTCCGCTGCGATCGCGTCGGCTCGTTGCAGATCGGGATTCAGGTATCGCGGTGCACCCATGGCGGCAAAGGTCCAGCTCCACCAGCCACTGGGGTACATCGGGACCCAGCCGTAGAGGGGGTCTGCATGGTCGAAGACCTCCCGCAGCAGGCGCACCATGGCGACATGGACCTCTCGGAACGCTTCCGGTGATTCGCTTTGGGTGGCGAACACACCACCAGGCCGAAGAATGCGCCGGCAGTGCTCGAAGAAGGCACGGTTGAACAGGCCCTCCGCCGGACCGGCGGGGTCGGATCCATCGACCAGAACCACGTCGTAACTGGCATCAGCTGCCGAGGCGACCCAGGCGATGCCGTCCCCCACCGTGAGATGGAAGCGGGGGTCGCTCCAGGCCGTGCCGCCGATGCTGGCCAGGTGCTCCTGGCTCAGTTCGACGACGCGGCCATCGATTTCGACCATGTCCAGATGCTGGACGGCGTCGTGGCGCAGACATTCCCGGGCGGTTCCACCGTCCCCTCCCCCGATCACCAGAACCCGCGCTGCGGAGTCCGCGCCGCAGAGGGCCGGATGCACCAGGGACTCGTGGTAGTGGCGTTCCTGTCGTTCGGCCGTCATCCAGCAGCCATCCAGCAGCAGGCCACGGCCGTAGCGCTCGCTGTTCATCACGCTGATCCGCTGATACGGGCTGCTTTCCTCCACCAGCAGCTCGCCGGCAAGGCCGTAGCGAACCCCCCGATGCTCTTCGTCGATCCAGCCGCTCACGTCGTGGGAACCCGTCGATGAAACCAGCTAACTCCTGAGCCGGCGCGTCGGGTGTTGACCCACCAGATCTGGTGTCTGGTTTGTTGACAGCACCTACAGGTAGTGCTGGAATGGATTCGGGCTGGAGTTGTTCTGGAAGAGAAGCAGCTCCACTACCCTCTTCTCTAATGCTGCAGCTGCGGGGCCGTTGAACGCTCCACGTTCGGCCATGGCTCAGGATCTTGTTGTCTCCGAGCGGTTGGTGATTCCCGCTGGGGAGTTGCAATGGCGCTTCAGCCGAGCCTCCGGTCCGGGGGGGCAGAACGTGAACACCACCGATTCGCGGGTGGAGCTTCGGCTGAATCTGGACACGTGCTCGGTCCTTGGTCCCTTTCGCAAAGCGCGGCTGCGCGAGCGTCTGGCCTCACGCCTCGTGGATGACTGTTTGCGCGTGGTCGTGACTGAGGAGCGCTCCCAGTGGCAGAACCGTCAGAAGGCCATGGTTCGCCTGGCCGATCTGATCCGCGATGGCCTGAGGCCACCACCACCGGCGCGCAAACCCACCCGTCCGGGGCGCGGTGCCGTCAGACGCCGTCTCGACGCCAAGAAGCAACGGGGGGATCTCAAGCGGCAGCGGCGTCAGCGCCCATCGCTGGATGATTGATCGCTGCACCGCGTTATCGGGCTTCGGCGCGGATGGCGGCTTTGGCCTCTTGCCAGAGGCCCTCGAGCTCCTTGATGCTCCGCCCCTGGAGCTTGCCTTCGAGAGCCGCTTCCACCCTTGAGAAGCGATCGAGGAAGCGTCGATTGGTGCCGGCCAGGCCTTCCTCGGGGGCGATGTCGCACCAACGCGCCACATTGACGAGGGTGAAGAGCAGATCGCCGAGTTCCTCCTGGGCGTGCTGACGATCGCCGCTCGCCACGGCCTCCTTGAGCTCATCCAGCTCTTCGTGGACCTTGTCCCAGACCCCGTTGAGGTCATCCCACTCAAAGCCGGCTTTGGCCGCCTTCTTCGAGATGGTCATGGCTCCAGCCAGGGCTGGCATGCCGCGGACCTTTTCGGCCAGTTGGTCGCTGAGGGGGCTGGGGGAGGTGCCGAGTCGCTCCGCCCGTTCAGCAGCTTTGATCGCTTCCCAGCTGCGGCGAACCGCCTCGCTGTCGCTGGCTTCGTCGTCCCCGAAGACGTGAGGGTGACGACGGATCAGTTTCGCGCTGATGGCCCGTGCGATGGCATCGAGGTCAAAACGCTGTTGCTCCCGGGCGATCTGGGCATGCAGCACCACCTGCAGCAGCAAGTCCCCCAGTTCCTCCTTGAGCTGGCTGTCGTTGCCGTGACGGATGGCATCGGCGACCTCGTGGGCTTCCTCGAGCACGTAGGGCACGAGCGTGGCGTGGGTCTGTTCCAGATCCCAGGGGCAGCCCCTGTCGGGATCGCGTAGGTGCGCCACAACATCGATCAGCTCTTGCAGAGCGTCCTGGGAGGGAGGGGTCATGCATGCCGGGGCGATCGCGCCCACCCTCTCACCGCCGCCGCCGGCGTCGATGCCATTCGGCCGGCAGCGGATCGCCATCGAGGATCAGATGCAGCCAGCAGCTGACTTCGATCCCGAGCAGACCGGCGATCAGCAGCGTGGGATTGCTGCGGCCCCAGGCCTCCAGCGTCGACCAGAGGTCGATC
>JBGKDR010000492.1:0-1155 GCA_042954225.1 Parasynechococcus sp. | reverse complement strand
GCCAACACCCCGCTGGCCGGGAGGACTGCTGGCCTTCGAGACCAGCCTGGGTCTGCTGATGAGCGACAAATTCTTCAGCGCGCACCTCTGCACCAGCGACTGGGCAGAGGCCAACCGCAGCAGCACCGAGGAAGAGCGCCGCCATTTCTATGACTGCTTGATGGCCCCCATGGCGGCTCAGGTGGATGCCTTGGTGGAGCGGCTCGAGGAGCTCGAGATCCGCACGATCGCCCCGGGCCATGGCCCTGCCATCGAAGGCAGCTGGCGCAGTCTGTTCAGTGACTACAGGCGTTGGGGGGAACGCCACCAGCAGGCCAGCCTGTCGGTGACCCTGCTGTTCGCCAGCGCTTACGGCAACACCGCGGCGATTGCTGACGCCCTCGCCCAGGGCGTGAATCGCACCGGCGTTCGCGTCAACAGCCTCAACTGTGAATTCACCCCAGCCGATGAGCTGATCGCTGCCATCCAGGAGGCCGATGCGGTGCTGATCGGCTCGCCAACCCTGGGAGGCCATGCCCCCACACCGATCGTGTCGGCCCTTGGAACCTTGCTCTCCGAGGGCGACCGCAACAAACCCGTGGGCGTGTTCGGCAGTTTCGGCTGGAGTGGCGAAGCCGTTGATCTGCTGGAAACCAAGCTGCGGGATGGCGGCTTCAGCTTCGGCTTCGAGCCGATTCGCATCAAGTTCAGCCCCGATGCCGCCAAGATCAAAGAGCTGGAGGAAACCGGCACACGCTTCGCCAGGCAGCTGGTTCAGTCGCAGCGACGGGCCCAACGCCGCAGCGCCGGCGGGCTGAGCGAAAGCCGCAGCGATCCCGCTGTGCTGGCCCTCGGCCGGGTGATCGGATCCCTCTGTGTGCTGACCACGCGCAAAGGCGATCTCAGTGGAGCGATGGTGGCCAGCTGGGTGAGCCAGGCCAGCTTCACTCCGCCGGGCATCACGGTGGCCGTGGCCAAGGACCGGGCCGTCGAGGCCCTGCTGCACACGGGCGATTGCTTCGCGCTCAACGTCCTGGCCGAAGGCCGTGAATCCGAGCTGATGAAACAGTTCCTGCAACCATTCGATCCTGGAGCAGACCGCTTTGCGGGCCTGACCCTTGAGCAGAGCCCGGCGGATCAGCCCCTGCTGCCCCAGGCCCTCGCCTGGCTGGAGGG
>JBGKDR010000491.1:0-9713 GCA_042954225.1 Parasynechococcus sp. | reverse complement strand
CGCAGCCATCACACACGCAGAGAAACCATCGTCAGTATCCGTGCAGACGCTCCAGCACGAGTTGGGCCAGCCGCACGCTCCCACCTGCGGCCCCCATCCGCTGTTGTCCGATCCTGCCCAGCTTGGTTCTGAGCTCCGGTTCGTCCAGGAGCTGCTGAAGGCGTTCGCCCAGCTCTCTTGGGGTCGCACAGGGCCGGACAGCTCCACCCAGCAGCCTGCTTTGACGCGCCGCGAAGCTGCGTTTGAACTGGGGGCCTCGGCCAGGTAACGACAACGCCGGGATTCCCAAGCCCACCACCTGCTCGGTCGCGGTGCCTGCTGTCGCGATGGCGGCTTCGGCCCAGCCCGCCCAGCGATCGAAACATCCGGAACCAATCAGAACCATGGTCGCGCCCTTCACCCAGCAGGCGTCGGCACCCAGGTCATCGGATGGAGGCAGGCTCTGTCGGTACCCAGCCCTTGCGAGACCCGTCTCCAGGTCGTTGCGCTGGGGTTGTCGACCCACGGCCACCAGCACGGCGAGGGGAACGGGAGTCTCGAGGTGGGACAGACCGGAGAGCAGTTGATTGAAATTGCGTGTGGCTTCCGGTGTCCTGCTTCCGCAGAGCAGCAGGACGCGCCGGCAGCGCTCCAGGGCCGCTGGCGGACTGGAGCGTTGAAGCCCATCCATCATCGGATTGCCCGGGGCAAGGGCATTGACCCCACGGCGCCTGAGCCCGCGGGCCGTCAGCCGATCCCGGGTTGCGACGAACCGACAGCGCCGGCTGCGCATCAGCAGCCATTCCCAGGGATCCCACTCGCTGCCTTTGGCGCGGTGGTAGCGATCACTGAAGGCCCGACCTGGACCACTGGACCAGGTGTAGTCGCTTTTTGGTGTGCCGACAAAGCCGAATGAGGCCCCGCTCCAGTGCGCCATCACCAGCGGAAGCAGATCCCCAACCGCAAGCACGGTCATGCCTCTGCTGGCCTGCTGACGCAGCACCCGCCACTGCCGCCAGCTCATCAGAGCCAGGCCGGCCGTGAGATCCGCCACCAGGCCTCTGATGCTTTGGTTGCTGAACCCTCCGCTGGGCAGGTTGGCCTCGGGGCCGATCCGATGCAGCCATCCATCCTGAACCGCCTGATCAAAGGCGCTGCCTCGGCCCACCAGGGGCAACACAGCGAGCTTGAGGGGAGGGCATTGCTGGTGGATGGCCTCCAGGATTCGGCGTGCAATCAGGTCTTCGCCATGGCCATTGCAGAGAACAAGCAGGCCCGGATGGCTGCGGCTGATACGATTTCGGCCAAGGGATTTGGTTCCCTGAGCGGCGGCATGGCCAAGTGGTAAGGCAGAGGATTGCAAATCCTTTATCCCCAGTTCGAATCTGGGTGCCGCCTTTGTTTGAAGTTCAGAGTCGTGCCTTGGCACGCCATTCAGCCCCCTCGTTGGTCTGACTGTCGCAGATCACCTCTTTTCGCGACAGGGTGCATTCTCCGGTCATCAATTCCGCCCTGGGGGCGGTTGAGGGCAGCCCGCGAGCGTTGAAGCGAATCCATGATCCGCTTTGCACCTGACCGCTCCACGGGGATGACTTCAACCGACAGGCTGTCCGGTTGCAGTCGAGGGCCGCTGTTGTGTCGGGATTGCGGCTCACCATCGTCAGTCGGATCGTGTCTCCATTGGCCGGGTCACGCCCCAGCAAGCGGATCCGGACCGTGTGGTCGTCCGATTGATGCACCATGAGCCGCTGGCAGTCGAACGTCTGGTTCTCGCGGATCAGGGAGCATGTCGAGACGTTTGCCTCAAGGCGATCCATCGCTGAGGCTGAAACCCCGCTGCCTGTTGCCGATGCCAGCAGGCAGAGGAGCCAGGTCCATGAACGGACTCGCATCAGTAGTCGTTGTCGGCCACGCACATGCCGAGGCAGCGAATGCCGTTGCTGGCGGTACGTCGGCAGTGGTTGCAGAGAATCCGGTCGTCCTCGGCGTCCTGCTGTGGCCCATCGGCAGCTTCTGAGGCGCCTCGATGCTGCGTGGCCAGGGACTGTTGCGGGGACATTCCGATCAGAGCAGTGCAACGATCATGGCGCTCTGCGCTGGGACTCCGTTGAACGGAATCGGTTTCGGGACCTGGGCCTGGGGGAATCAGCTCGTCTGGGGCTATCGCCCGGAGCGGGATGACCGCCAGTTGGAGGAGGCCTTCCGACAGGCCCTGGCCTCGGGACTGAATCTGATCGATACAGCCGATTCCTATGGAACGGGTGCTTTGGCTGGCCGCAGCGAAACGCTGCTAGGCCGTTTCATTCAGGCGCTGCCGGCGACCCGTCGCTCCCAGCTGGTGGTGGCCACGAAGCTGGCTCCTTTCCCCTGGCGGCTCGGGCGCCAGGGATTTGACAAGGCCCTGGCCGATAGCCGGACTCGGCTCTGCGGCCATCTGAGCCGTGTTCAACTCCACTGGAGCACCGCTCGCTACGCACCCTGGCAAGAGGCTGCGTTGCTGGACGGCTTGGCCGATCGGGTTCTGGCCGGAGAGGTGGCTGAACTGGGGGTGTCCAACGTTGGACCCCGCCGGTTGGCCTGGATGCAGCAGCGCCTCTCAGAACGGGGCGTGCGCTTGCGCAGTGTTCAGATTCAGTTCTCTCTGCTCTCCCCGCAAACGACCAGCGACCGGGGCTTGCTGAGCGTCTGTCGCGAGGCAGGGATCGAGGTTCTTGCTTACAGCCCCCTCGCGTTTGGTGTGCTCTCGCAGCCCCCGGGCACCCAGCCCAGGGCGAACACTGTGTTGCGCCGCAGAGTGGAGGCACGGTTGCTCCCCGCCAGCGCTGCACTTCGCTACGAGCTCCAGCGCCTGGCGAAGGCCAGGGGGGTGTCCATGACCCAGGTGGCACTGAACTGGTGCCGAGCCCATGGGACGACACCGATTCCTGGCCTGCGAACACCGTCACAGGCCAAGGACGTCGCCGCTGCATTGACCTGGCAACTCAGCCTTGAGGAACGCGATCGCCTGGATCGGCTTCGGCAGGAGTGCAGCGTCCGAATGCCGGCAAATCCCTTTCTCAGTGACTAAGGCTGTTGCTCAAGCCCCGGCGGCATTCTCCGGAGGGTCCGGACTGACCACAACGGGAAGACTTTCGCTGTCGCTGGTGCGAATCGGAACCACCTTCACCGGTGGTTCGACGGGCTCCACAGGTGCCTTCTGACGTTGCTCGCAGGCCGCGAGGGCTTCCTGGAGCAAGGAATCAAAGGTGTGCCCTGGGAGGCGATGGCGTGCCACCTCCAGAAAGGTGCGTGGGAGCGATTCCCCTGCGGCATGGCGCAGAGCTGGGTTGTTGCGACGTTGCTCCTGCTCCTCCTGAATCGAGCGGATGAAGCGACGGGTGACATCCCGTTTTGTCGTGGCCTTGATCAGCGTGTCCCGATCCTGCTGACTGTGGCTGAGCTCCTGTTCCAACTCAGCGATGCGTCGATCGAGGCTGATCAGAACCTCTTCGGCTTCCTTGCTGATGTGGGCGAGTTGTCCGTCGGAGAGGTAAGGGAGATCGGCAACGAAGACTTTGCCGTGGTCCCGGAGGGTCAGGAAGGTTGGCCTTGGGCCCTGCCGGTAGTTGCGATCAGCTCCTGCATTGATGGGACGCCTTGGAGGAGTCGGGCCAGCCGAGGAGCGTCGGCGGGTGGTCCGCTGGGATCTATCAAATGGCATCGGAAATAACGGGGTCTATCGACGCTGCTCTCGGAAGAACGCTCCGATTGGTCGTAAATCAATTTTAGGTGACCAGTTCGTGGCGTTCTGATTTCCTCCGGATGCCGTTGAGAAGCGATGCATTCACAACGGAAGCCCCTGGAGCGGGGGGTGATCGGCGGTTTCGCGGGACGTGACCATCCCGATGGACCAGGCGAGATGGCCGGCGTCCGAGCATTGGCTGAGGACGGCGTCTGCCTGCGCATCAGGGATCACAAGGCAATAGCCGATCCCGAGGTTGAAGGTGTGCCAGAGATCGCGTTCAGGAATGTCTCCGGCCTGCTGGAGCCAGTCGAATAGAGCGGGTCGTGGCCAGCTGTCGGGACGAATGGTGACGCCGAGGTGATCGGGCAGACAGCGAGGAAGATTCTCGGGAAGGCCTCCTCCGGTGATGTGAGCCATGCCATGGATGTCAACGCCCTGGCTCAACAGGCTTTGAACCAGGCCCGGATACAGGCGGGTCGGTTTCAGCAGATCCCGGATCAACGGCCGTTGATCGGGGCCGTAACAGGTCGTTGCGTCGGCTCCGGCCTTTTCCAGCACCTTGCGGACCAGGCTGTACCCGTTGCTGTGGACCCCACTGCTGGCGACGCCGATCACCTGGTCGCCAGGCTGGATTGTCTGACCATCGATCACCTCGTCGGCTTCCACGACGGCCACGCAGAAGCCGGCGAGGTCATAACGGCCTGCTGGATAGAACCCAGGCATCTCAGCTGTTTCCCCACCCAGAAGGGCGCAGCCGCTGCGTCGACAGCCCTCAGCGACACCTTCGACGACCTCTGCCATCGCCTCTGGACTGAGGGCCCCGGTTGCCATGTAGTCCAGGAAAAACAGCGGTGCTGCCCCTGAGGTGATCACGTCGTTGACGCACATCGCGACCAGGTCAATCCCCACGTCGTGGTGCCCCTGGTGATCCTGGGCAAGTTCGAGCTTGGTGCCGACGCCGTCGGTGCCGGAGACCAGCAGGGGCTGGCGCATCCCCTCCGGAAGGCGCATCATTCCACCAAATCCGCCAAGGCCTCCAACAACCTCTGGCCGCCGCGTGGCCTCCACTGATGACCGGATGCGTTCAACGAACGCGCGACCTGCTTCGACATCGACGCCGGCGCTTTTGTAATCCATGGCTCAGCTGAGACTCCCTGATCTTGCAATGGCGCCGTTCGGGTGACGGCTTCCGGGCTGGCTTGCGCTGCGATCAGCTCAGCTTTAGTGAGTGATCAGCGGGGCTGATCTAGATTTGCGTGTGGATCGTGGATGGTGGCCTTCCGCCGCTTTGGTTCCGAGCTGGACAGTGTCAGGGCGCTGCGTTGCAGACGCGCCAAACGTCCGTCATGGCAGTCGTGCTTAATCCTTACCGTCCGTAGGCACGACAACGTTCAGGTTCCCGATCAGCGCATCGTTCGCCGATGACATCAGGGAATCGCTTTGCATGCGAAGCCTCTTCAATCTCGCCGCACTGACCGCAACCCTGGCTGCAGGAGCTGTCCTGATGCCCGGAGTCGCCAGTGACTTCGATGCCCGAGACACTACGGATCCTCTCGATCCCCTGGTCGGCGTTGAGGCGACTGAGCCTTCCCCAGTGGCCTCCGCGTCACTGCCGGCACCCACCCTCAGCCCGGATGAGCTCCGTGAGGCCACCACACCCTCAGCCTCCCCGACGCCAAAGCTGACCCCGTCTACCGATGTTGTGCGGGTGATCACCGGTGAAGCCAGTTGGTATGGCCCGGGGTTCTACGGCAACAGAACCGCCAATGGTGAAGTGTTCCAGCCCGGAACGATGACCGCGGCCCATCGCACCCTTCCATTCGGCACCAAGGTCCGTGTCACGAACCTCTGGAACGGGCGTTCGGCCGTCATTCGAATCAATGATCGCGGTCCTTTCATTCATCACCGGGTGATCGATCTCGGCCATGGCGCGGCCAGTGAGTTGGGGCTGATCGCATCTGGCATCGCACAGGTTCGTCTCGAGGTGCTCCGCTGAGCTCTCTGCCCCTTCTCACCAGCCAGGCTGATCTGCGCAGCTGGCGTTCCTCTTTTCAGAGCCCACTGGTGTTTGTCCCCACCATGGGTGGGTTGCACCAGGGGCATGCGGCGTTAATCCGCAGGGCTGCAGCTCAGGAAGCGTCTGTTTTGGTCAGCGTGTTTGTGAACCCGCTGCAATTCGGTCCGTCCGAAGACTTCGAGCGCTACCCCCGAACCCTTGAAGCCGATCGTTGTCTGGCCGAGGAGGCCGGCGCTGCAGCTCTCTGGGCTCCCGACTCTCAAACCATGTACCCCAATGGTGCTGAAGAGGCCTGGCGCCTGCAGGTCCCAGCCTCATTGCAGGCCACGCTCTGTGGGCGCGGTCGCCCGGGTCATTTCGATGGTGTCGCCACTGTTGTGGCACGGCTGCTGGCTCTGGTTCGGCCCGAGGCCATGGTGCTGGGTGAAAAGGACTGGCAGCAGCTGGTGATCCTGAGACGGCTTGTGCATGATCTCGGCCTTAACGTCCGAATCAGCGGTGTCGCCACGGTGCGTGAGGCGGATGGCCTTGCGCTCAGCTCCCGTAATCGCTATCTCACGGCCGATCAACGGGGCATGGCAGCTGCCTTGCCGCGCGTCCTGGCCACGGCGAGCGCTTCGACCTCTGCTGCCGCCGTGCGCGATCAACTTCACCAGGCCGGTCTTGAGGTGGAGTATGTAGAGAGGGTTGATCCCGAGAGTCTTCAGCCTTGTGGGCCTGAGACGACGATTTCACTGCTGGCTGCGGCAGTCCGTTGCGGTTCAACGCGTTTGATCGATCATGTTTTTGTAATGACCCGCCAGCCCCTCGTTGCCATTGATGGCCCGGCAGGAGCCGGCAAAAGCACCGTGACCCGTGCTTTCGCTGAACGCCTGGGGCTTGTCTATCTCGATACGGGTGCGATGTATCGGGCCGTGACCTGGCTGGTGCAGCAAAGCGGGGTGAATCCTGAGGACTCAGACGCAGTCGAGCCGTTGCTGATCGGACTCGATCTGACGTTGGATACCTGTCCCGGCGGTGGTCAGACGGTGCTGATCAATGGCGAAGACGTCAGCCATGCGATCCGCTCACCGGAGGTGACGGCGGCTGTGTCCGCTGTGGCGGCCCATCGCTGTGTTCGTCAGGCCCTGACCGCTCAGCAGAAGGCGATGGGGGCCAAGGGAGGCCTTGTTGCCGAGGGGCGTGATATCGGCACAGCCGTGTTTCCAGATGCCGATCTGAAGGTGTTTCTCACGGCCACCGTGGCCGAGCGTGCCCGTCGTCGTGCCCTGGATCTTGAGCAACGGGGATTTCCGGTTCCGGATCAAGCCGAACTCGAGGCTCAGATCGCTGAGCGGGATCGTCTGGACAGCACCCGTGCTGAGGCTCCGCTTGTGCAAGCGGACGATGCGATCGAACTGGTGACCGATGGCTTGAGCATCGATGCCGTCATCCAGGAACTGGTGGATCAGTTCCGGATCCGTGTTCCTGAAGACGCCTGGCCGACCCCCACGACTTGATCCGCCGTCAGGCCTGCTGCAGGGAGTCGAGCAGATTCGCGCAGGCATCCTCGAGCAGGTCGAGAACATGTTCAAAGCCTGCCTCCCCGCCGTAATAGGGGTCGGGTACTTCCGTCTCGCTGAATTGGTTGGCGTAGCTGAGCATCGGCTTGATGGTGGCGCTCGCTCGACGACCTGCCTCCTGGGCCAGGCTGCGAACGGCGGCGAGATTGTCGTTGTCCATCGTGAGCACCAGGTCAAACGACGCCAGGTCGTCCAGGCTGATCTGACGGGCCCGGCTGGGGAGGTTGATGCCACGCCGGTTAGCCGCCGCTTGCATGCGTCGATCAGCAGGGTTGCCGACGTGCCAGCTTCCCGTTCCGGCGGAGTCAACGACGAACTGATCTCCGAGTCCCCGTTCGTTGAGAAGGTGAAGGAACACCCCTTCGGCCGCAGGCGATCGGCAGATGTTGCCGAGGCAGACAAACAAAACCTTTGTGGTCATCCTGCGCCAAGACGTTGGAGGGCCAGCCGGGCCCGGAGCCGCACCACCCTGACATCTTCATGGCTCTCGTCGGTCAGGGTCACGAGTGCCGATTCACCCAGGACATAGAGACTTTTGCTAACGCCACGGTTCCGCAACCTGCGTTCAAGGCTCACTGCCACGGCATAGCGGACGACCCACTCCCCATCGTTGACGCCTCGAGCGAGTGCTTGGACGCACTGGTGTTGTTGTGTTGCTGCGGTGTCAGGTTCAGATGCCAGTGTCATGGTTCCGAGTCCCTTGGCAGCCGCACGACGCACACTCGGTCCAATGTCTTCACCAAGGGCGTGAATCAATGTCTCGAGCGCTTGGACATCACCGATCTCTGCGAGAGCGCGGACAGCCCAGGCTCGAGCACCGTAGTTCGTTGGATCGAGCTGTTCGAGGATCAGTGGTGTGGCTTGCGCCCCCAGATCGACAAGGCCTTGGACGGCAATTCCCGCCAGTGCAGGGTTGTTGTATCCAATGACTTCGAGGAGCTTTGGAACGGCGTCAAGGTGCTGACATCTGACCAAATCCCTGGTGGCAGCAATCAGTTGGGCCGGTGTCAATGCGGCGTCGACTGACGCGATTGCTTCCTCAAGAGACCGTGACCGTGTCATAGGAGGTTGTCCATGGTTTCCATCACGGCTTCAACAGCCCGTTCCCTGCTCAGCCCTGCGTGTTGGAGCCCTCGTGGTCGTTCGGCAAGACCGCGAAGGGCAATGAGCTTGATGCTGTTTTCGACAGGACTGTCGCGGATCAGATCCAATGCTGGAATCCACCCACTGGCACCGATATCGAGGAGTACGCCACGGCGAACCTGGGTTGAGGGATGCTGGAGAAGTTCTGGGAACGTTTCGCTCCAGCGGGCTTGATCTGTGAGTTGCACCAGGGCGCGACTGCTTGCGGAACGAATCAAGGGACGGTCGTGACGCTGAAATCCCTCAAGGACTGCAACAACGTCCGGCGAACATTGACCGAGGTCTCCCAGTGCTTCCAACTGGGCTTCCAGGAGACGTTCTGCCGACAGATCTGCACCGCTCAAGGATGCGCAAAGGACAGGGACCGCCTCCTGGAATCCGGCAGCGCCTGCGGTACGTGCGGCTTCCTCTCGCACACTTGTGTCTTCGTGCTCAAGACACGCGAGTATTTCGTGGCGGGCTTCGGTGCCATCGAGGTGCACCAACGCCCGGAGAACATTTAATGCCAAGGCACGGCAGTCCTCGCTGGGCAGCGTGGCTGGCTCAAGGAACTCACGAAGTGCCTCTTTCAGCAGTGGAAGTGTCTTTGGGTGGCAGCTTCGCTCTCGTCCCAACCACCAGGCTGCGTAATAGCGACTAGCCGGATCATCTTTCTGCTGAAGACGGCGAAGGGCTTCGAGCTCGTCGATGGGTGCCCCGTCCTCCTTTGACTGTGTCACGGGTATTGACATAAAAAAAGGCTCCCCTGAGGGAGCCTTCAACATGACAGGACTCTGATCAGACCAGAGCGTTGATGGCGTAGTCGAGGTAGGTGTTGGCCTCGCCTGCGGCATCACCACTCAGACCGTGGTTGGCTTTGATGTGCTTCAGAGCTTCCACGTACCAGGAGGGGGAGAGCTCGAAGGTGCGGTTGATTTCGTCCAGGCCAGCCAGGAGATAGTCGTCCATGGGGCCGGTGCCACCGGCGACCAGGCAGTAGGTCACCATGCGCAGGTAGTAACCGACGTCACGGGAGCACTTGGCTTTGCCCTCAGCAGTGGTCGAGTAGTTCGAACCCTGCATCTGGGTGGTGTAGGGGAACTTGGTGTAGACGGCTTGGGCAGCACCGTTCACCAAGCTGTCGGCCTTGGCCGTGAGAGCTTTGGCTGCTTCAAGGGAAGCCTTGGCGCGGTTGAAGCGACCGAAAGCACCCTGGATTTCGGTGTTGCTCAGGAAACGGCCCTGGGAGTCAGCTGCTGCGACTGCTTCGGTAAGAGGGGTTTTCATGGTTAATGAAAGAGGAGTGTGA
>JBGKDR010000490.1:0-6704 GCA_042954225.1 Parasynechococcus sp. | reverse complement strand
CAGCAGCTCGATCAGTGATGACGAAGCTGGTCGCATCCGCTCGATGCTTGGTAAGGGATCAGGAGCATCCAGTGCAGCTCCGGCCAAACCAGCAGGCGGCAAGGCCATCCTGTCGGTGAAAAAAGCAGAGGCACCGGCAGCGCCCGCCAAGCCGGCACCCGCCAAGCCAGCTGCCGTGAAACCGGCCGCAAAACCAGCGGTTGTGGCCAAACCGCAAAGTCCCCCCGCGCGGCCTGCGGCTGCAGCTCCGGCAGCAGCACCGGCCAAACCGGCGGCGCCCGCCAAGCCAGCGACCCCGAGCAAACCAGTGGTCGTGGCCAAGCCGAGCAGCCCTCGGCCCCAGCCCACCCCTGTTGCCAAAGCGACCACCCCGAAACCGGCAGCGGCCAAGCCGGCGGCAAAACCCGCGGCCAAGCCGGAGGTCGTGAGCAAGCCCCAGGCCGCCAAGCCCGTTGCCCCGCCACCGCGCCCAACGGCAGCGCCCGCAGCAGCAAAACCATCACCGGCACGACCGACACCACGGCCAGCGGCACCCACGCCTCGGCCTGCAGGTGGACAATCCGGTCGGCCTCAGATCGTCTCCAGGCCAGCGGGACAAACGCCGATGCCACGGCCAGCCAGCCCGCGTCCGGGTGCTCCGTCGCGTCCTGGCGCCCCTGTGAAGGCAGGAAACCCCACACGCCCCACCCCGCGTCCCGAGCTGGTGGGCAAGCCCCAGCCCCGCCGTCCAGGCGCAGGCGGTCCCGGAGCGGGACAGAAACCGGGCATGCCGACCCGCCCCGGTGCCCCCACGCGAATCGGCGCCGGTGGATCCGCACGTCCCGGCGCACCCACACGCCCCGGTCGCCCTGGTGCACCGACGCGGCCTGGAGGCCCGTCCGGTCGCAGCGGCAGCACCCTTGAACTCGTCGGCAAGCCGATCCGACGCGATGGCAGCAGCACCGGCGGGCAGCGGCCCGGACGTCCTGGTGCTCCAACGCGCCCCGGCATGCCCAGCGGCATGCGCAAGCCGGTTGCCCCCGGCGAGCTGATGCAACTGCAGAAGCCTGTCGGTCGCCCGACGGCCCCGGCTCCCCGCCGCCCGGATGCGCCCACGAAACCCGGCGATGGTCCTCAGGCCACCCCGCCCGTGGCGCGTCCCGCAGCACCCTCGGCACCGCGTCGCCCTGGCTTCCGTCCCGGTGCCGGTCCTGGTGGCTATCGCCGTCCCGGTCGTCCCGACTGGGATGACAGCGCGAAACTCGAAGCCCTGCGCAGCCGCTCACCCCAGAAGCAGCGTCAGAAAGTCCACATCATCGGCGAGAACGACGACGCCCTCGCCGCACAGACCGGTGGTTACGCCGGCGAGCAACAGGCTCTGGTGCTCTCCGCCAGCCTTGCTCGCCCCGCCAAGCCGAAGTCACAGCAACGCACAGCGCCCAAACCGGTGGCAGCGGTGCGCAAGCGCCGCAAGGAAACCGCCCGTCAGCGCCAGCGTCGCCGGGCGATGGAACTGCGCGCAGCACGGGAGGCCAAGCAGGTCCGGCCCGAAATGATCGTGGTGCCGGAGGACAACCTCACGGTGCAGGAGCTCGCCGACATGCTCAGCGTGGAGAGCTCCGAGATCATCAAATCCCTGTTCTTCAAGGGGATCATCGCCACGGTCACCCAGACCCTGGACATGCCGACCATCGAAGCGGTGGCCGACGAATTCGGCGTCCCTGTGTTGCAGGACGACGTCGAGGAAGCGGCCAAGAAGACCGTGGAGATGATCGAGGAGGAGGACCTCAAGCATCTGATCCGCCGTCCGCCTGTGGTGACGGTGATGGGCCACGTCGACCACGGCAAGACCAGCCTGCTGGATGCGATCCGACAGGCCCGGGTGGCCGCTGGCGAAGCCGGAGGCATCACCCAGCACATCGGTGCTTACCAGGTGGAGGTTCAACACAACAACGAACCCCGCAAACTCACCTTCCTGGACACCCCAGGTCACGAAGCCTTCACGGCCATGCGGGCCCGCGGCACCAAGGTCACCGACGTCGCCGTTCTGGTGGTCGCCGCTGACGATGGCGTGCGTCCCCAGACCCTTGAGGCCATCAGCCACGCACGGGCGGCGGAAGTGCCGATCGTGGTGGCCATCAACAAGATCGATAAGGAAGGTGCCTCCCCCGATCGCGTCAAGCAGGAGCTCTCTGAGCAGAACCTGCTGGCTGAGGAATGGGGCGGCGATGTGGTGATGGTGCCCGTCAGTGCCATCAAGGGTGAAAACATCGACAAGCTGCTGGAGATGCTGCTGCTGGTCACCGAGGTGGAGGACCTGCAGGCCAACCCGGATCGCATGGCCCGCGGCACCGTGATCGAAGCCCACCTGGACAAGGCGAAGGGCCCTGTGGCCACGCTGCTGGTCCAGAACGGCACCCTCAAGACCGGCGACGTGGTCGCTGCCGGTCCCGTGCTGGGCAAGGTGCGGGCGATGGTGGACGACAACCGTCAGCGGCTCAAGGAAGCCGGCCCCTCCTTTGCTGTTGAGGCCCTTGGCTTCAGTGAGGTTCCCACCGCCGGTGATGAATTCGAGGTGTACGCCGACGAGAAATCAGCCCGGGCGGTTGTGGGCGATCGTGCCTCCGATGCCCGTGCCACACGCCTGGCCCAGCAGATGGCCTCCCGCCGTGTGTCGCTCACAGCGATGTCCGGTCAGGCCAACGATGGTGAGCTGAAGGAACTCAACCTGATCCTCAAGGCCGATGTGCAGGGTTCCGTGGAAGCCATTCTCGGCTCTCTGGAACAGCTGCCCAAGGACGAGGTCCAGGTCAGGGTGCTGCTCTCGGCCCCTGGCGAGGTGACCGAAACCGACGTCGACCTGGCCGCCGCTTCCGGTGCTGTGATCGTGGGCTTCAACACCTCGATGGCCTCCGGTGCCAAGAAGGCCGCCGATGCCACCGGCGTCGATGTACGCGATTACGACGTGATCTACAAGCTGCTGGAGGACATCCAGCTGGCCATGGAGGGTCTGCTCGAACCGGAACTGGTGGAAGAAGCACTCGGCGAAGCCGAGGTGCGGGCCGTGTTCACCATCGGCAAGAGCGCCGTCGCCGGTTGTTATGTCACCACCGGCAAGCTGCATCGCAACTGCCGGGTTCGCGTGCATCGTGGCAAGCAGGTGGTCTACGAGGGCGACCTCGACTCCCTGCGTCGCAACAAGGACGACGTCAAGGAAGTGGCCACAGGCTTCGAGTGCGGTGTCGGCACCGATCGGTTCGCCAACTGGGAAGAAGGCGACCGCATCGAAGCCTTCAAGATGGTCACCCAACGCCGCAAACTCACCACCTGAGGCTGATCCCTGCCGTGTCACCCCGTCGCGAGCCACTGCTCTGGATCCAGTGTCTGGCTCTGGGGGCCATTCCTCTGGAGTTGCTCCTCATCAGGGTGCTGCTGGCGGGGGCCGACCCTGGTCCTGTGCCAGGCGTCGAGCGTCTATTGCTTTGGGGCGTGGGTGCTGCCGCTCCAGCGGCAGCACTCTGGACACGTCCAGCGGATTGGGCATCACTGCTGGTGGTTCGGCTGCCAACGGCGGGACGGCGTCAGGACCAGCAGCGCTTGAGCCAAGGCCAGACCAGGGCCCTCAGTGGCAGCGCGGTCGTAGCTGCGTCTGTGCTGTTGCTGCCACTGATCTGGTGGCTCGACAACTCCGCCGTTCTGGTGAACGAGTTTTCACCGGTCGCAGCCCAGAGCCGGCTGGTGACCCTGCTGCTGAGCACGCCCCTGCTGGCATTGATCGTCTGGCAACTGCAGCAGCTGATTCAGGCCAGTGTCTGGCTGATCCGGGATGACGACGGAGTCGCATCGGACTCCAGCGGAGACGGCACAGACCTGCTGATGGAGCGCACCAGCTTCGGTCTGCAGGTGCTTCAACTGGAGCCCCTGGTCTGGCCTGACCCGCCGCCAGCACGTCCTGCGCCGAACAGCACCACCACCAGCTCAAGCACCAGTGCGACCGCGGAGGTGCCCGAAGCCACCTCAGTCAGCACTGCGGTTGCGGTCGAACCAGACGAGGCTGGAGAAGAGGATGAGAGCCCCGGCCTGGATCCCGAGGTCGCTGAGGTCGACAGTCTCTCCAGCGGAAAGTCGGAAGGCCATGGTGAACAGGCCGAGTCCGGCGGAAGCGAGCAGGGCGAACCAGAGGGCACGACGGAGACTCCGCCAGGGGGTGCGTGATTCCTGCAACAGCCGTGCACGCATGGCGGGATCAAGGCCCTTGTTGGGCTTGGACGGTTGGCTCAAGACGCGGCCTCGGCAATGGGCCAATGTTAAATTCATCGCTCCGCCGATGTAGCTCAGCTGGTAGAGCAACGCTTTCGTAAAGCGTGGGTCGCCTGTTCAAGTCAGGTCATCGGCTTTTAAAAGTCATCAACAATCAGACAGCACATTGTTGTCGAGATTGTTGCCAACAATTCGCTCATAGATTGCGCGAAAGAATTGTCGAAACCGACCTTCATCCCCTGTATCTCAAGCACCGCTGAGCAGGTCAGTCACACAGGGGCCTTAAGCCAGAATGCCCACATAACTGCTCGCCGGTCTGGATCTTTCCAGAGGCCAACCCCTGCCAAGGCACCAACCAATGGCGGGGCTCAACGTCCTCCAGACCATCCCCGACATTGGGGTTTGGCACAAAGATCACCTGACGCTGCCGCAGGCGGAGGTTCTGTTTCAGCCAGGGAGTCATCACGCGTCGCTCGAGCAGCGCCTGGTAGGAGCCGTCGGCGATGGCCCGTTCAAATCCCAGGGCGATCGCCTCCGCCAGGGCGTCGTTGTCGGGATTCACATAGAAAAAGCCGGCAAATGGATAGGCGATCAGCAGACGAGGCTCAATCTCGATGGTGTCAGACCATTTCGTGGCGGTCGGCTGCTGAACCTGCAGATCTCCAATCCCCTGGGGGAACAACTCCACCCGCTGTTCAGCCACCAGCCGAAACAGATATTGGGGCGGCGCTGCATAGGTGCGCAGTCCTGAATGATCGAAGAGTGCGAGTTCGCTCCAGCCCTGGCCCTGCAGCAGAGTGACGCGACGCAAATCAGCCAGGTTTTGCACCGCACTGAGCTTGGCCAGGCTCTCGCTGTGGGTCCAGCCCACCCGCAGTCCCAACAAACCACCACTGATCGGAATCGGAATCGCTCGCAGCCGCTGGTTGAGCGCAGGGCCAGCCCCGTAGACACCGACGGTGATGGCCTGGGGGTTTTCAGCTCCAGAACGTGCCCCGCTGGCCAGGGCATCCACGGCGGCATCCTGAGCGATCGGCGATGCCGAGAAGCCGATGGCATGGGGAACACCGCTGCGCTCCATCACCAGACGCAGCAGCTGAATCTTGAAACTGTCCTTGTTCTCCAAGCCGCGGCCCAGGACAACGGGCAGGGTGCCCGAGGGGAGCAGGCTGACCTCCTCAGCCGTGAGGTCACTGAGCTCGTCCACGGACAGCCGCCCTTGAGCAAAGCGCGGCCGAATGGCGATGTAGGCGATCAACAGCACGAGAACGCTGATCAACAGCGAGATCACCGTGATGTCGCCGAAGTGGCGCGAGCCCTTGGTGGTGGACGCAGGCGGCGGAGTCATCAGGGAATGATCAGGTAGACGCCTAGGAAGGTGAAAGCGAGATAACTCGGCAGCAGCCCCATCCGCAGAATCGCCGACACCCGAGGGGAGTAGTGGCAGAGGTGGTGATCGATCAATTCATCCGCCCCGACGACGTAGAGCACCCCGAGGAAGAAGATCAACTGCAGGTTGCCGATGAAACCGCTCATGGCGGTCACCGGAAGTTTGCTGGCGATGAAGACGTAATTGCCACCGGCTGACACCACCGCCGCAAGAATGAGATCGTCCCGGCTGCGGGTGATCAGCAGCGAGAGGCAACAGAGGCCCACGGCCAGGATGTAGCCGAGAAAATCAGGAATGAACGCCAGAAGGCTCTGGCGTTCGATCGGCAGCTGGAAGACCACAGTCGCCTGACGGTGCAGCGACGCCCCCGGTGCTGCAGGCCTCCCCAGATCACTCATCAAAGTGCGCTCGGCGGCAAAGGCATGGCTTTCGTTGAGCAACCAGCCGGGGAGGATCAGGCCTGGGTTGTTGGGGAAGGCCCAGTCGTCGACAACGGTCAGGGCGACCTTGTCCAACGGATTGTTGAGGCCGACCTCGATGCGCAACCGCTGAACATCGAAGGGATACCGCGAGGGTTCCCAGCGCTGAATGATCTGACTCCGCACCCGGTACAGACTCCAGACGCCATCGGCGACGGATTCGCGGCCAACCCGCTCAAAGCGCTGGATGTCGCCGTCGTAAATGCCATTGAGCAGCACCAGATCGTCACTGGGATTGGCCTCAGGCGCTCCACTCCAGAGCGACCACAGCAACAGCTCAGCCGAGAAGCGGTTCTCCAGCAGATCAAGGTCGCTGAGGTTAGTGAGATAGGCCCCCAACCGCAGCGGATCGCTCTCCGTCGCGGTGGACTGGACAATCGCCGGCGCCTCCGACGGTGCTGCAGGGGTTTGATCGATGGCGATGGCGCGCCACTGCAGCCCCACCACCATCAAGCTGGTGGCCATCACCAGCGCCAGGGCGCGAATCCAACGACGGCGGTGCTGACCGAAGAGCAACGAAGGAGCCGCGATCCATGGACACCCACGCTGGCAAGGGCGGCCGGATCCGACCACCTCTGCATACGATCGAGTCACTT
>JBGKDR010000489.1:0-1686 GCA_042954225.1 Parasynechococcus sp. | reverse complement strand
AGATCTCCGCAATGCCACTAGCTTGACGGAAGAAGCCAGTTCTGAGGTGCCGCGTCGGGAGCTGAGATGGATGCACGCGGTATCGCGCCTGCTGGTTCAAGGCCAGGTCCAAGGGCATCGCGATCGTTCCGTCCAGTCCCGACGCTGGACACAGCGACAGGACGCCGCATCGCAAATGCTTGAGCAACCGATTCGAGGTTGGCACCGTCGTCGTGCTGATGGAGAGCGTTTCTGGCGCTCCCTGCGCTGGGGCGGCTCGGGTTTGATTCTCGGTTGGCTTCTGGCTCAGGCGACCAGTTCGGGGCGCTCCTGACCCACGACGACAAGGGAGGAGAGCTGTTCGGACTGCGCATCCTCGAGAGGCGCAACGCTGCGTTCGCTATTCGCTGGCAGGTTCTGACCGCGCAGCCAGGCGTGATGAAGAGCACGTCTTCGACGGTCTTCGGCCAGGACAAGACGATCAGCCGCTGAATGGGGACTTTCTCCGGGAAGCACCGCCGTTCTCAGGCAGATCCCGAACCCGTGGGCTTCCACCTGAACATGGCCTTCCATCAGAACAATCTGAAAGGTCCATCCCTGCAACCAACGCAGACGGAAGGGATTGTGCATGAGTTCCCACAAGGGGGCTGGCCCACCCTATGGCGTGACGTGGAACACGCAAGAGTTGTCAGGGATCCCGATCACTCCGGTGAGGGGAGAGGTTTTCGGGCGGACCAAACCCGTGTCATGAAGTGAGATTCGGCGGTGATGCCATCGAAACCGGCCTCGCGCAGACGTGCATCGATGTCATCGGCGATGTAGTCGCGGTAGTACGGCTCGTGAAACACCCGTCGGAAGTTTTCCATAGCGGTGCTGAACTGCGGTGAATCAGCCAGCTGAACGGAATCGGCGATAACGAAGACACCGCCGGGCTCGAGCACGCGCCAGGCGTCATTGATCACGTTCTGACGGGCTTCACCGGGCAGCTCGTGAAACAGAAACACGCAGGTTGCCGCTTGGATGCTGTTGGAGGCCAGAGGCAAGGATTCAGCATTGGCGCGGACGAGTTGAACCAGGCCCTGGTTGTTGGTGTTCAACCAACGGTTGGCCTGGCGCAGGTAGGCCTCAGACAGATCCGTACCGGTCAGCTCGGCATGGGGCAGTGCCCCGCGGATCTGGTGAAGGGTGCGACCTGTACCGGTGGCGATATCGAGAATGCGCAGGCTTGCAGGGGCGCGGTCGTTGAAATGACGCAGGCCGCGTTTCAGGGGCGCGATGACGCGACGTCGCATCGCGTCGGCCGTGCCATTGAAGAGGATTTCGACCTGCAGGTCGTAGAGCTCAGCAGAGTGGTCGCTGAGGTAGCCGTCGGTCTGGTGGTGGAAATTCTGGAGGTAATAGTCGGGGTACAGGGACGGCTCGGTGTTCTCCGGCAGATCCCGGACGTTGCGCTGCTGGCGGCGGCTCCACATTGAGGGCAGATCCAGCCAGACCTGTGGGTAGCGGCTGGCCCAATCCAGCCAGGGTGCGTCGAACAGCAACTCAGTTGGATAGACACCGCGCTCCGCGTCCTCCCAATCACGCTCTTCAAGTTCTGCCATCGAGCCGCGTAAATCCTTCAGCAACCCAGCTGGGATGGACTCGGTCTTGGGAACGGCATCAGGAGCCATCAGCTCCATCAGCTTTGTACTGAGCTCCTTGTGAGCC
>JBGKDR010000488.1:0-1621 GCA_042954225.1 Parasynechococcus sp. | reverse complement strand
AAGAGCAATGCCCAGATGGTGGGCTTGCCATCCCATCCCGAACTCGCGAACGACACCACCCGCAGCTGCGGCTCCTGTGGCGCCGTCACGGCGCACGAGCATCGCTTCTGTCCCAGCTGCGGAGCCTCCCTGTGATCCGCTGTCTGGTGTGCCTGCTCGTGCTGCTGTTGGCGGCATGGCCGGCGACTGCTGCTGAAGTCCTGCAGGTTCGCAGTTCCCAGCTTCTGCAGGTCGGTGACCACAACAGGACCTACACCGTTCAGTTGTCCTGCATTGATGTCGCTCCCTCGGATGAGGCTCAGGCCGTGGATTGGTTGCGTCTCCAGTTGCCACGGCGGCGCAAGGTCAATCTCCGCCCGGCAGGGTCCGTCGATGGTCAACTGTTGGCACGGGTCACCCCGATCGGTACCGATCAAGACCTCAGTGATGGTCTGATTGCGGCGGGTCTGGCCACCAGCCGGTGCACTGCGGGGGTCAGCTGAGTGGCGGACAACCGTGTGGCGCGGGGCATCGTTCTGGTGCCCTGCCTTCTTCTTGGAGCGGCTTTCCTGGGGACCGCGGTATGGGGTCAGGGGGCTGCCGCGGACAATCAGGGATTGGCCGCGGCGATTGGCATTGCGCTTCTTCTGGCCGGCCTGCTCTCCCAGTTGGGCGGGGACTCTGAAACAACCCCCGTGACAAATCCGGACGAGGCTGAGGACTCTCCCTAGGTTTTTCCCATCGGTCTCCTTGATCCGATGGCTTTTGCCCACGTCACATCCAGGCGCCTGTGGGTGCTCCTTGGTCTGGCTGCCACCTTCATCGGTTGCCAGACCCTGCTGGGAAGCGCACAGCCTGGCGCTCGCTTTGCTGTGCTGCTCTCGGATGCTCCATCGCAAAAGGCGGTGCGTCAGCAGTTTCTGCGCGGTTTTGCCGTCGGGGAGGACAGCGTCCGGCGATGTGGGGTGGAGATGCCGGCTGTGGCGTGGCTGGATCTGCCTGATGATCAGTCTCCGGTCGCACGGTTGCAGGGCCACACGGCTGTTCAGATGGTGGTGGCGCCACCGGCCACGGATCTTCGTGCCTTTGACCAACTGGCTGATCAGCATCAGGTCGATGTGCTGTTGCCTTATCAGCGGGGTCGATCCCTGGAGACGTTGCGGTCTCTCGACAACCGGCACCGCCTCTGGCCGTTGACCCCCGCACGGCTGGAGGATCTCAAGGCCGTGGCCTCCACCGCCATGGATGCCGGCTGGGGGCGGGCGATGGTTGTGGCGGACCCCGCAGGCATCGAAGCCATAGAAGCCGATTCCTTCGTCACTACCTTTCAGGATCTCGGCGGTGTGGTCGAGAGCTATGACCTTGATCCGGTGCAACGGGTCGATCCCGCCGATGCCGCGTCCCTGAAGCGCTTTAGGGACGACATGGCCTGGTCCTGGGTGCAGACGGTGATTGTGGCGGGCTCTCCCGACAGTGATCTTGTCCAGGAGCTGCAGCACCTGCAGAGTCAGGGAGACTTCGGCGGCGGTGCTCCTCGGACCCCCAACTGGGTCTGGCTGTCGCAGTCCGACCAGGCGGAGGCGATTGCGTCTCAACCCTGGCAGCAGATCACCTTGACGGCTCCGGCCCGTGGCCAGCACTG
>JBGKDR010000487.1:0-1510 GCA_042954225.1 Parasynechococcus sp. | reverse complement strand
TGTCTTGCCCTGCCAGGGGGTATTGCTAGCATCACGAACGACTCGGACCCATGCGGTTCGGACGCCTAAATCTGGTCAGGACCGGAAGGGAGCAGCCACACGGGATGCTCAGGACAGGCGTGGACTCCGGGTCACCCCAATCTCCAGGAGTCAGTCACTCAAGACTGACCCTTCTCCTGACGCTGACGCAGAAATTCAGGGATCCGCGCTCCGCTTTCATCCTGTTCCTCCCGTCGGGAGGGCCGTGCAACTCCGACCGCTGAGGAACGCTCGTTCCTGTACTGGTGTCCGTTTTCGAATCCAGTTGCAATCACCGTGACGTGAATCTCGCCTTCGAGCGCTTCATCCACCACTGCGCCAACGATGATGTTGGCCTCCGGGTCAACGACGTCATAGATCACCTCAGACGCGGTGGTCATGTCCTCCAGGGTCATGTCCTTGCCACCGCTGATGTTGATCACGCAGCCCTTGGCGCCATCAATCCGCTCGGTCTCCAGCAGAGGACTGCTGATCGCAGCCTGGGCGGCCTCCACGGCGCGTGAGCGGCCTGAGCCAATGCCGATTCCCAGCAGGGCGGTGCCAGCCTCGGTCATGACGGATCGGACATCCGCAAAGTCCACGTTGACGAGGCCAGGGCAGGTGATGATGTCGCTGATGCCTTTCACACCCATCCGCAGCACGTCATCGGCACTGCGGAAGGCTTCCTGAAGGGGTGCCCCAGAGATCGCATCGCGAAGACGATCGTTGGGAATCACGATCAGGGTGTCGACGTGTTCTGCCAGACGGGCGATCCCCTCATCGGCCTGACGCATTCTTCGGCGCCCCTCGAAGCTGAATGGCTTCGTGACAATGCCCACCGTGAGGGCGCCGACCTCACGGGCGACCTCGGCGACGACAGGTGCCGCACCCGTCCCTGTGCCACCACCCATGCCAGCGGCGATGAAGACCAGATCGGATCCCTGAAGGGCGTCGTGGAGGTCTGTTCTGGATTCTTCTGCAGCCTTCTGGCCGATCGTTGGATTGCCTCCGGCTCCGAGGCCACGGGTCAGGGTCTGGCCGAGCTGCAGCCGGTGCCCTGCCCTGGACTGGATCAACGCCTGCGCATCGGTGTTCAACACGCGGTAAGCGACACCCTCGAGGTCGCTGATGATCATGCGGTTCACCGCATTGCTTCCTCCGCCGCCAACACCGATGACTTCAATCCGTGCTGACTGGCTCGGTTGAATGCCGGCCGTCTCAAAGGATTCAGCGACGTTCCCCATATCCATCGTCGAGGCGGAACCATTGAGAGGTGCCTGCATTATGTCTCTACGTCAGGTTTTGGAACTGCGATCTATTCCAGTCGATTCGCTCAGATTTGCAAGAACTAGTTAGGGACTGCTGCTTTTTTCGCGGGGGATGGTTGTTCTGGCTGGACGATTTCAGGCCGTTCCGGATTACTGAGATCGATGGCTCCTCGGCTTCCTTGCTGGAGGTGCTCTGGCATGGACTGGGTCATTTCAGCAATGGC
>JBGKDR010000486.1:0-1563 GCA_042954225.1 Parasynechococcus sp. | reverse complement strand
GCCCGACACCGCCACCGTGCTCAGTGTGGACGCGATGCGCTGCTGGCATGCCATCGGTGGACCGCCCTGGAATCCCACCTGGCTCAGGGCCGTCGATGGCGTCAGCTTCAACCTGCGGGCCGGCGAAAGCCTTGGGGTTGTGGGAGCCTCCGGCTGCGGCAAAAGCACGCTGTGCCGGGCCCTGATGGGGCTCACCAGCATCCGCGGCGGCCGGGTGGAGCTGCAGGGGCAGGACCTGCTGGCCCTGCGCGGGTCAGCCCAGCGGACCGCGCGACGGGCCGTGCAGATGGTGTTCCAGGACCCCCTCGCCTGTCTCAACCCGGCGCTGCCAGTGGTCGATGCGATCGCCGATCCGCTGTTAATCCATGGCATCTGCAGCAAAGCCGAAGCCCGCGAACGCGCCCGCGCCCTGCTGGAGCGGGTGGGACTGACTCCGGCCGAGCAGTTTCAACAGCGGCGACCGCGCCAGCTCTCCGGGGGACAACAGCAACGGGTGGCGATCGCCCGCGCCCTGGCCCTCGAACCCGCCGTGCTGATCTGCGATGAGAGCGTGAGCATGCTCGATGCCGAGGTGCAGGCCGAGGTGCTGGGCCTGTTGCGCGCGCTGCAGCAGGAGCTCGGACTGGCGATGATCTTTGTCACCCACGACCTCTCGGTCGCGAGCGGCTTCTGCCACCGAGTGATCGTCCTCGACAAAGGCAAGATCGTCGAAGAAGGGCCCGGTGACCGCCTGTTCGAGGCGCCGCAGTCGGCGATCAGCCGGATGCTGGTGGAGGCCTCTCCCCGCTTGCCCCGCTGAATCAACGGGGCTGATCGACCACGATCAAGCGCCGGCGCAGGGCGGGGGGAAGCACCTCCCGGCGCAATCCACGCATCAGGGCCGAGACCCAGGGCTTTCGGCAACGCAGACGCACGACCATCCACTCACTCCCGAACCTGCGCGCATTACACAACCTCCTGAGCCGACGTCCAGCCCTGAGCTGGATTCCAGGACAGCAGGCTCAGGCGGAACGCCGCCGCAACACGTCCAACAACTTCTCCATCACCGGCGGCAATGGAGCCTCAAACAGCATCCGTTCCCGGGTGATCGGATGATCCAGCCCCAGCTGAAAGGCATGGAGCGCCTGCCCGGGAAGCTCGATCGGCAACTTGCGGCAACGGCTGTAGGTGGGATCCCCTACCACCGGATGATTCATGTGGGCGCAATGGACCCGGATCTGATGGGTGCGGCCGGTGTCGAGCTTGAACCGCAGCAGCGAGTAATCGCCGAGACGCTCCAGCAGGGTCCAGTGGGTGCAGGCGTAGCGGCCGTTCTCACCGCTGACCACGGCGTATTTCTTGCGATCAGCGGGATGCCGACCGATCGCACCGACGATCGTGCCGCTGTCGCCGTTGGGCACTCCATGGACGACGGCGAGGTATTCCCGGGAGGCAATCCGTTTCTGGATCTGCACCTGCAGCCGCACCAGGGCCTCCTGGGATTTGGCGATGACGATGCAACCGGTGGTGTCCTTGTCGAGGCGATGGACGATGCCCGGGCGCAACTTGCCGCTGATGCCCGGC
>JBGKDR010000485.1:0-3153 GCA_042954225.1 Parasynechococcus sp. | reverse complement strand
TCGGATCCTGATGCCTCCACCCTCAACGATGTGGCCAAGACCGCTGTGGCCTTGGATCTTCCCCTTGAGCTCGACGACGAAGGAAGTCCGTCCGCCACGGAACTGTTGAGCGCATTCAAGGACGCTCCCCAGAGGCGCGTGCTGGAGCAGCAGCTCAGCCAGGCTTTAGCCGAGCCTTGCCTGACCGTGCTTCAGGTTGAGCAGTCCAGTGAGGATCTCGATGATGAGACCGTGTCCGATCCAGACGCGACCGACTCTGAGGTCATTGGGCTGGTGCCCTGGTGTTGCGCCACCCTCCACGCCACGGATCTGATCAATCAGCAGGTGTTGGTGGCTCTTCTTCAAGATGGAAAAGATCGACCGAGTGTCCGTCAAAAGGAACGTCTGACCCTCGGCTTGAAAGGTGCTGAACAACAGCTGTCCTGGCCACTGTTCAGCGCCTCCGTCATCGACAAGCTCACCGCCTTGAGCAGCGAGCGGATCAGCCAGCGTCTGAACAGCCGTCATCGGCAGGCCCAGGAGTTGCACCGTGATCTGATTGCAACCGTCCAGGCACGTTTTGCAGAACCCCTTCTTAATACTGAGATTGAAGGGTGCATCAGCGGTGTCCAGAGCTATGGATTCTTCGTTGAAATTCCTCCATCCAATGTGGAGGGATTGGTTCATGTCAGTTCTCTGAGTGATGACTGGTACGAATACAGGTCGCGTCAAAACCGTCTGGTCGGACGCAAGAATCGACGCACCTACCAACTGGGCGATCCGGTCACCGTGCGTGTGACCAAGGTGGATGTTCTTCGCAATCAGATCGATCTCGACGTGATCCCAGAACCGATCGACGACGCAGCGACGACCCAGAACGAGCAGGAGTCCACCCCCCTGCCCGTCACGGTTAGCTTGGACTGATACGAGGATGCTTCCTTACGTCCTCGCCGTCACAGGAGCGTCAGCGCAGCCCCTGGCAGAGCGTGCGCTCCAGCGATTGCTCGAGCGCGAACGCACCGTTCATCTGGTTCTGAGTCGTGGGGCCCACGAGGTGTTCCGTGCTGAGCAGGGACTTTCCGTCCCTGTTGATCCAGACCAGCAGGTCGTGTTCTGGCGGGACCGTCTGCAGGTGTCTAAGGGAACCCTGCACTGTCATCGCTGGAATGATCAGGCGGCATCGATTGCCAGTGGGAGTTATCGCACCAAGGCGATGGTGATCGTTCCCTGCAGCATGGGCACCGTGGGCCGGATCAATGCCGGAATCGCCATGGATTTGATCGAGCGGTGTGCGGATGTTCATCTCAAGGAACGTCGTCCGTTGGTGATCGCTCCCCGTGAAATGCCGTTCAACCTCATTCACCTCCGCAACCTCACTGCCTTGGCAGAGGCCGGGGCCACGATTGCGCCACCGATTCCAGCTTGGTACACCCAACCAAAGACGCTTGACGACATGATCGACTTCCTCGTTGTGCGCTTGTTTGATGGCCTCGAGGAGGACCTCGCCCCTCTGCGTCGCTGGACGGGTCCCATCCAATGAGCCGCTTTCAACGACTTCTGCTGGTCCCGTGCCTGGCTCCGATCGTCCTGGTTGTGGTCATCTCAGCCGTCCAACAGCGTCGTCTCCTCTCCTTGAACGTCCTGATCTGGACAACTCCGGCCTTGCCCCTCGGCGCTTGGACGGCCATGGCCACTGTTGCTGGCGCTGGGGTCAGCGCTGTTGGGGCTCTGCTCCTCCGTCCAGGCACCATGCCATTGCGACGCACGCAGCGTCAGAGAGTCGCTGCGGTGGATCCCTCAGAACCACGGATGCAGGATGAGCGGGCTTGGGAGGCGCCACCCTCTCCGGTCATGCCCGAACGTGACATTCGTGACCCAGCCCCGACCGTGTCTGTCGCCTACCGCGTTGTCCAGCGTCCGACCACAGTGGAGACTCGGAAGCCTGACCCCACTCCGGTGTCGACCCCTGGACCAACGGACGCAGCCGATGAGTGGGGGGAGGATCCAGATCAGAACTGGTGATCTCGGCCCAGGGCTGCTTACAGTTCCGGCAGTTAACTGAGTCCGGTGAGCGAGACACCTGCTGCCAAACCTGCGGCCAAGCCCAAACCGCCCAAGCCCGAAGACAAGCCGTTTCCAGAATTCATCGACAGCCTGTTTGTACCGGCTGTCGTGAAACAACTCTCTGAACACGGCATCAGCCCCGACAGGCTTGAGCGGGTCAATGGTCCTCGCCCGGTCGTAGGCGGAGAGTGCCCGATGGTGATCGGTGAACTTCCCGGTGGTCGTCGCTTCTGGGTGTGTTTTGAATCTGAGAACATCAACAGCAGCAAGTTGATCGCCCTCGCTGACCAAGGCAGTGAACCGACCTTGCTTGAGTCATTTCTGATCGATGAGAAACGCATGTCCCTTGCGTTGCTGGTCTCGCGATTGCTCCAGCGTCTGAACGGTCAGAAATGGCTGGGCGGGAACTGATCCCAACAGCAACAATCCCCTCAGCTGCTGCCTCGAGACGCCTACATTGGCTGGATCGCGAGTTCCGGAACCGATGGTCCCCCCTACAGCCGTGGCCGAAGGCAGCGCCGTTGCCATCAAGGAGCCCGTCAAGGACACAATCCTGACGCCCCGCTTCTACACGACTGACTTCGAAGCCATGGCCGCCATGGACCTTCGGCCCAACGAAGCTGAACTCGAAGCGATCTGCGAGGAGTTCCGCAAGGACTACAACCGCCATCACTTTGTCCGCAACGATGAGTTCGATGGTGCGGCTGACAAGCTCGATCCAGAGACCCGCAAAGTCTTCGTTGAATTCCTCGAGCAGAGCTGCACCTCTGAATTCTCCGGTTTTCTGCTGTACAAAGAACTGAGCCGTCGGATCAAGCAGAAGAATCCTCTGCTGGCCGAGTGTTTCGCTCACATGGCTCGCGATGAAGCCCGCCATGCAGGTTTCCTCAACAAAGCCATGAGCGACTTCGGGATGCAGCTTGATCTCGGCTTCCTCACGGCCAACAAGGACTACACCTTCTTCAAGCCGAAGTTCATCTTCTACGCGACGTACCTTTCAGAGAAGATTGGTTACTGGCGCTACATCGCTATCTTCCGTCATCTCGAGAAGAACCCCGATAGCAAGATCTTCCCGATCTTCAATTTCTTCGAGAACTGGTGTCAGGACGA
>JBGKDR010000484.1:0-5518 GCA_042954225.1 Parasynechococcus sp. | reverse complement strand
AGCTATCAAGAGATCCTGGGCAAGTTCTATCCAGGGACGCAACTGAGGCTGCTGCGCAGGAATGACGGCTGAATCTCTTCTCGAGCGTGCACTGCGGCGGAGCGCTTCAGCCAAGGCCTCCGGCGCCCTGGTTCCGCTGCCGACGAGTGTGGAAGCTTTGCAGGGTGACACCGGCTGCAGTTTTGACCTGCGTCACCTGACCGGGGCGACGCCCCGCCATCTCAAACCTTCTGGACCGAAACCCAATCCGTTTCTGCCCTGGGATCCGCGTCTTGAGGTGGAGACGGTGGGTGAACGCCACGTGGTGATTCTCAACAAGTACCCCGTCCAGATCGGGCATCTTCTGCTGATCACCCGCGAGTGGGCACCCCAGTTGGGCTGGTTGGATCAGACGGACTGGTCAGCCGTCAGTGCTGTGAATGACCAGGTTCAAGGGCTTTGGTTTTTCAATTGCGGTCCCCTTGCTGGCGCCAGTCAGCCGCACCGTCACCTGCAGCTGTTGCCCCGTCAACACGACGAGCCGATCTGTCCCCGTGATCAATGGTTTCGCAATCACCTGGTCTGTAGTGCACCCTCCACAGCTGGCGATCTTCTGGGCCGGAGCTGCGTCGTGGAGGAGGTCGATGCCGACCGGTTGTCGTCTGATCTTCTTCAGAGCACTTACAACAGCCTTTGCCGCAGGGCAGGGGTTGGAGACCCCACCAACGACCCGATGCCGCGTCAGGCCTACAACCTCCTGATCGGTCGCCGCTGGATGGCGTTGATCCTCCGGGGCCGTGACGGCGTGCGTGGGTTCAGTGTGAATGCCCTGGGCTTTGCTGGATATCTGCTCAGCACGGATGCGTCGGATCGTGCCTGGCTGAAGGATCACGGCGGTGATGCCCTGTTGAGGGATGTGGTCAGAGCGATTCCGTGAAACCACGGATGACCCGTCCTGAGATTCCTGCCTGGCTGAAAGAGGACTTTCGAACCTCTGCAAGCCATGACGCGATCACAACGACCAGGCGACGCCATTCAGCTCCACCTTGGCCTCGTGCAACCCATTGCCCGTCACTACGCCCGACAATCAGGTCAGGACATCGATGATCTGATTCAGGTTGGTCGTCTTGGCCTGCTGAAGGCGGCTTCAGGATTCCGCTCCGATCAGGGTTGCCAGTTCAAGACCTATGCCCGCCCCCACATCCGTGGGGCGATCCTTCATTACCTGCGTGATCAGTCCAGTCTCGTGCGCCTGCCTCGACGGGTGGAGGAGCGCGTTCAGGGCCTACGTCGCGGAGAACAACCGTCTCTGTCTCCTGCGGATGACCTTCTCTTGCAGCAGTACGCCAACAAACATGGCTGGACTGAATTGCGCGACCATCACGTCGACATGTCAGAAGATGGGCTTGAGCGCTTGAACAGGACCCTGGAGCAGCAGCAGGCTCTGACAGCGCTCAAGACACTTCCACGGGACGAGCGTGATGCCGTTCGAGCCGTCGTGATGCGTGGCGACAGCCTGCGTCGTGTTGCGCGTCAGCGCAATGTTTCAGCCATGACGATTCAACGTCGTGTGAAACGAGGGCTCAGCCGGCTGTGTGATCAGTTGCGTCCCTCTGGATCTGCGACTCAAGGGTGCTGATTGAAGCGTTGAGAGCAGCCAGCTGGCGTTCCAGACCGTCACGCCAGAAGGTCAACATCGAGAGTTTGCGCTCCTGATGCTGGCGTCGCATGGCCTTGCGTTCGGCGTCGCTGCCACAGAAAGGAGGAAGCATTGGGTAGAGATTCAGCGCTCCAATCGTGGCGGATCGGAACCTGATCTGTGCGTGCTTGGCGAGCCGGAAGGGCGTGTTTAAGTTGAGAGCCTTGGCGCTGCTTGGCTGCGGCCGCGACACACGACCGTCACGCTTTCATGCATCTCAGGCGCGTCTACTCCTTGGTCTCGGTCTGCGTCTCATTGGCGTCGATTGAGCTCGTTGTGTCCCCGCGAGGGATGGCTTACGTCGAGCTGATGGCGGGACAACAGGCCCGTCCCTTGAACGGAACCTTCAACAATGTTCCGGTTCTACACAGCAATCAGCCCGAAATTGTCACTGGTCAGGGCATCCTTGTCGATACAGCTCCTGGTCAGGCCACTGCGGCAGAAACCGGGCAATCTCTTCGCAATGCCGCTTATACCTTCAATGGTGCATTTGGTGTTCATATGCACCATAAGTATTACCCATCTGATCCTTCCAAATTGGGGGGAAGTCGTCAGCGTGGATTGCTGACACTTGGATTGATTGCGACCAATCCAGGATCCACACCTGTCACGTTGAGGTTTCAAAAGGGGTCTGTGAAAAACAGCTTTGAAGCCCCTTACCACCCCAACAATTTGATGGGCGTCAAGCCCCTTGGCAAACGACCATGGAACACGGGGCCAGGCGATGCCACCGCCGTCCAGATCCTTCGTAATGAGTTGGATCGCAAACTGTCGGCCACGATCACAATTCCACCCCGCAGTCGCAGGGTCATCGTCAGCACACAATTGCCAGCGCGCGGCATCGCCAATGGTTTGTTGCACGGCACCAGTGATGGTCCTTTCACGATGGCTGTCGTGGCCTCTGAACAGGCTGACAGCCCCGAAGCTTTGTTCCAGGTTTTGAACAGCGGTCGACTGGCCCCAGGGCGTATTTATCTGAATCGAATTCGTGAGATTGAGATGGGACGTGTGTTCTCCAGAGTGGCAGGTGTTGCCCTTGGAGATCATTACCGTGCGTCTATCCAGCATGATCTCAATCAAGGGCCTCTGCATGTTCCCTTGACCAGTACACGCCGTCATCATTTTGGAACTCGGGATATTCAGGTCAACCCCCTGGCAACAAGGATGATTGACTCAGCTGTGAATAACATCGGAACCTACGGCGTTCGTTATGACATTGATCTCAACCTTCAAGGTCAGGGTGATCATCATCTCGTGATGAGCCATCCTGTCGTCTCTGGAAAAAAGCAATTCACGGCATTTCGAGGCTCGCTACGTATTGAAACCTCGGAGGGTTACCGCGAGGTCCATGTTGGTCTCCGATCGGGTGAAAGTCTTCCGCTGACCGATCTCCGATTTCTAACCGGTGAGGCCAAGCAGGTTCGCCTCAGTTTGGTTTATCCAGCGGATGCCACTCCTGGGCATCTACTCAGCGTGGTTCCTGTCCAGCAACTCGCACTTTTGAACCGTCGCCGTGAACAACAGGCCCTTGCCAAAAGCAACATCGATAACCAGAAAGGACGCCGTGTAACTCCCAACGCAGCTCCACCAACGGTGGCTCCGCCGGTGCAGGCTGAGATCACAGTCCCCGTGGCGCCTCCTCCACCGCAGCGTCTGCCTCAGTCGCAACCGGTTCCAGCTGTCTTGCCCATGCGCTATCAGGGGGCTATCCGGTCTCAGCAGCAGTGGCTGGACCAATTTCAACTCCGATAGGTCCTGAAGGCGAGGTTGATCGATTGGCGGACGACGGCAGCAAAGACCGAAAAAGAATCACGATCACCGTGTCCAATCAGCTGGTTGATCTGATTGATCAGCTCAGAAAAGATTGGAAAGTACGAGCCCGTGGCACCGTTGTTGAGCGCCTGCTCGAAGATCTGTTGATCGATCCAGAGTCCTCGGTTGATGAGGCCTCTGAAGCGGATTCCTCAGTCAGCGATCTCAACGGCGATGACCTTCCGGATGAGACCACCAGTCTTGTTCTGATCAGTCGCAGTGAGGTCCTGACAGACGACCCCCTGCCACCCACAGCAGCAGTTGATCCACCCTCCCAACCGTCTAGCCCTGGGATTGATCTACCGGGTTTTGTGAGAAAACGCACCACTGAAATCAAGGCAAGCCTGCGCGCCACCTCAACAGCCAACAAGGCAGTCCAGGAACCTCCCTTGTCCACGGTCTGCGCGGATGATCTCATCCAAGCCAGTTCTGCTGCGGAGGCACACTGGCGCTCGCTCTATGGGCAACCACCTGGAGACACGGTTGTTGAGGCTGCCATGGCATGGTTGTCCAGGGATGTCTGGCCCAGCGTGGATGCCAGTGACGGACGAGCCTTTACCTGGTCAGCAGCCAATCAGGCCATGCACGACCTCTGCGTCAGTTGGACGGATGAGTCTCCTTCCCTTGGCGTGATCATGGTGATCGCTGGTGCACTGGAGGATCCTTTTGCAACGGCGTCCTTGGCTGAGCGCATGCCGACCTTGATCCGTCGATTTGTGAATCGCTTCAGACGCAGTCGCAAGGTCACCTCGTTTGAGACCCTTGAGTCCACCATGACTGTTCATGGTGCTCTGAAATTGCTTGGACTGTCGACGCAGCCGGGTGCATCAGTGACCTTGGCTTCCATTCGCGAGTCTTACAAAACGCGCGCTCTTGAGGAGCATCCGGATGCGGGCGGGTCCACCGATGGCATGCGTCGATTGAATGAGGCTTACAAGCTTCTCCGCGAGCTGTACCGTTCCCGTTGACCCATGAATCTCATTTGCGTCTTGGCTTTGGACTTAAGTCTGGTCTCAATTAAGCCCAATGAGATAAAGGGTCTTTTGCTCTTTTCTCAAGCATTGCGAATGGGAACCGTATTGCGTCACAACATGGGTCGTGCGTGAGACTTGCGCTAACTGTCAAAAACGATTTTTTCGTTTGTTCTGTTTGTTGTGAATGCTCACTACTACACCAGTTCCCTTGTGACTCTTTCGCCTGGCTTGTTGTCCCGGTTGGTTCAATTGCTTGGTGAACGTCCTAAGCGCTCGTGCTTCCGGAGTAGCGCTCAATGGCTGATGCGTTCTGTCGGGTGATCGTGTCGTGTCCGGTCCATGTCCAGGGTTGGCTGGACACCATCTCAGGCCAGTCAGAAAGGGGCTTTCTGGGCCTGCGTACCTGCTTAAGAAGCAGGTACGCAGGTTTGTTGGCCTCATTTAGAGCCCCCGCTGGTCTCCGTAACGCAATTATGTCGCTAAGATCTCATTCAAGTCTTTTGCTTGGTCTAGGTGCGCGATGCATATGAGATTCATGGTCACCCCTGCACCTGAGCACACTGGCCTGCCGTGTTGAGCCTTTTCGCCGGATGGTGGGCGAGCTCGGCTTCGCTTTCCCATGGCTTCAGTGCCCGGCCCGACGAGACTCCAATCCATCTCGGATAAGACTGTTGATGAGTCCCATAACACGCCTTGCATGGGACTCATGGGATGGCTTTTATTGTTGTCTCCGCTGGAGGCTTTGCACAAAAAAACCTGGGTCGATCGACCCAGGTTCTTGCATTGAATGCAAGAGAGCTGATCAGGTTGCCGTTTGCATCCCCTGGATCAGGTAATCGAAGTAGGGACTCGACAACTTGATCTGCTTTTCAGATAGCAAAGCAAGGGCAGCAGCCTTCATCGTTTTCATGGCTTCAACCATTCCTGGCATCGGCACGCCAAGAGAGTTGTACATCTCACGGGCGCCAACCAGGCCGATGTCCTGGATCATTTCGGTGCTTCCGGCCAGAACGCCGTAGGTGATCAGCCGCAGATACCAGCTGTAGTCCCTGAG
>JBGKDR010000483.1:0-1150 GCA_042954225.1 Parasynechococcus sp. | reverse complement strand
TTCAGCAGTCGCTGGGTTGCGGCATAGCCGATCCCACTGGTGGCGCCAGTGATTAAGACCGTCATCTGGGATCTGTGAAGGACAGGCGTCGGGGCAGGATGGACACTGCGACGTTTCAACCCTTGGGTCAGCGTCTCGCTGTGTACTGCGGATCCAGACAGGGTCATCATCCCAGCTACGCCCAGATGGCCGATTCCCTTGGCCGTGCCATGGCCCGTGAGGGCATCGGTTTGGTTTACGGGGCAGCGGATGTTGGCCTGATGGGACGTGTGGCCAATGCCGTGTTGGCTGAGGGTGGATCAGTGATCGGTGTGATTCCTGAACTGTTGGTTTCCATGGAGGGCGTGCATCAAGGCCTGACCCAGCTCGAGGTGGTGGCCTCGATGCACCAGCGCAAGCAGCGGATGATGGATCTGGCGGATGGTCTTGTCGCTCTGCCTGGCGGTTTCGGCACCCTGGAGGAGATGTTTGAGGCGCTCAGCTGGTCCCAACTCGGCTTGCATCAGAAGCGTTGTGGGCTGCTGAATGTGGATGGTTTCTTTGATCCACTGGTCGCCTTTCTGGATGGAGCGGTGACGGCTGGACTGCTGAGCCCAGCCTCACGGCGGTTGCTGTCGGTGGCGACGGATCCTGATGCCCTTCTCGTTGACGTTCTGTCCTGACTGGCCATGATCAAACGCACTGTGCTGATGACGGGCGCAAGTCGCGGTATTGGTCGCGCGATCGCTGAGCGCCTGTTGCGCGATGGTCATCGGTTGAGCCTTGGTGTCCGCAGCCCTGAGCGCTTGCGGGGATCATCGCTTGATCCGTTGCAGTGGCCTGATCGGCTGATGTTGCATCCCTACGAGGCCACCGCGGAGCAGGCCGCGGAGCAATGGGTCGCTGCTGCCGAGCAGTGGTCGGGCGGTTTTGATGCTCTGGTCCACTGTGCGGGCGTGTTGCATCAGACCCCTCTGCTGTTTCTTGATCAACAGGAGCAGGAGTTGGAGCAGCTGTGGTCGATCAATGTCATGGGGCCATGGAGGCTCACCCGTGCAGCCTGGCCGCAACTGATGGCCACGGGGCAAGGGCGTGTGCAGGTGCTGGTGTCCATGAGTGGCAAGCGCGTGAAGGGCAGGATGGCTGGGTATCCCGTCAGCAAGTTCGCCCT
>JBGKDR010000482.1:0-2774 GCA_042954225.1 Parasynechococcus sp. | reverse complement strand
GCACCCATGGCCGCACTCTGGAACAGGGGCTGCATCAGGCGGACGCCCAGGGCTTCCAGAGGCTGACCGGCACTCGCCAACGCGGTGGGTTGGAGGTTGGTGCGCGCCAGGCCGGGGTGGGCCGCCAGCGAACGGACGGGACTGTTCTGCTCGCGAAGCCGTGCATCGAGCTCCAGCGCGAACATCACGTTGGCCAACTTGCTCTGGGCGTAGGCCCCGTAGCGGTCGTAGCGCTGGGACCAGTTCAGGTCATCCCAGCGAATCGAGCCGAAGTACTGGGCTCCGGAGGTGACGGTGACCACCCGGGGGTCGGGGCTGCTGGCCATCAGTGGCAACAGTCCTTCGGTCAGTGCCATGTGCCCCAGGTGGTTCACGGCCAGCTGCCATTCATGGCCCTGGGGGCTGAGGCGTCGGGGTGGCGCCATCACGCCGGCGTTGTTGACCAACAGATCCAGCTGTGGGATGCGGTCCTGGATCACCGCGACGGCGCGGCGCACCGACTGCAGGTCGCCTAGGTCCAGCTCCAGAACCTCCAGTCCTGTGCAGCCGTCGTCGATCAGCTGCTGGCGGGCGATCGCTGCCCGTTCAGGGTTTCGGCAGGCCATCACAACCCTGGCGCCCTTCAACGCCAGTTGCCGCGTGGTCTCGAGACCGAGGCCGATGTTGGCTCCGGTCACCAGGGCAACACGACCGTTGAGGGCTGGGATGTTGTCAGCGGACCATCCCATCGCGGCTCATTCTTCGGGGAAGAGCAGCTCAGCCAGCTCGTCCGGATCGACGTCGTAGACCCGGGCAAGGCTGGTTTCAATCGCGCTGGTCACCTCACCGGGCAGGAAGCGCATCGAATTCAGGGCGTCTTCGGCGATGTCGTCAGTGAGCAGCTTGTCCTCACTGTCGAGCTTCTCGTCATTGATTACCGCCATGACCCAGCTCTGGTAGGCGTAGACCAGATCAGAGAACTCCAGCTCGGGATCGTTGAGGTCCAGGGCCATTGAGAGAACAACCAGTCATCACAGTCTGACCTGTTGCAGGAGAGGATGACAGCTATGGACACCGCTGAAGCCACTGGCCTCCAGGCCACCCTTTTTGATTTCGCGATCGCCGAGCTCGTCCGTCAGCACCGCAGCAGTTTTCAGCCGCTCTGGAGCGTGGACAGCTGGGTGAAGCTGTTGATCTGGCTGTCCTTGAACTGCGGCAGCAGCGGTGATGACGAGGGCATGACGCGATTCGTCGACGCCCTTGGGCCCACCCTCACCAGCCGGATGCGGCGTGTGTTCTTCGAGCGGGAGCTGGAGGATCTGGATCTGCAAGTCATGGCCGATCCGTCCGAGCAGCAGGTTCTTGTTCTGCCGATGGGCCCGGGTGTGCCCCTGGATCTCGAACGGGCCGCCAGTGCCATCGAGCAGGTTGACCTCTTGACGCATGTCGTGGCTGACCGCAGTCGCTGGCAGCTACTCGATGCCGTCGTGGCGATTCCCCGGGTGCAGGAGGGCAGGTCATGACGCTGATTGGCCGTTATCGCAACGCAGGCTTTGAAGCTGTCGCCGATGCCGTCAGCGCGTTCTATGGCCGGCGGGATGATCTGCAGCGCCCTGGTGTGGCCTTCGGCCCTGACGGGCAGACCGAACCGGCCAAGGTGAGCACCGACATCAGTCTGGTCGCGATTGATCGCTCGGACCCGGAAGCGTTTGCCCTCTCCCAGTTGATCCTCCGCGGCGTCAATGCCGGACTGGAGCGTTATCTGCAGGAGCGGCCCCTGTGGCGTGAGTGCTGCCCCGAGCAGAGCCTGTTCGTCAACCCGATCTTCAACATCCAGCACTACGCACCCGGGGAAGGGTTCAAGCGCTGGCACTGTGACTGGACCATCAGTGATGAGGCCACCGAGCCGGTGCATCGGGTGCTGGCCTGGATTCTCTATTGCAATGACGTGGACAACGCCGGCACCGAGTTCCATTGGCAGGAGCACCACGAGCCGGCGGAGCGGGGAAAGCTGGTGATCTTTCCTGCAGGGCCTTCGCACATTCACCGGGGCCGGGTCAATGCCGACGACAGCAAGTTGATTGCCACCGGCTGGATCAATGCCGGCCGTCAGGAGGCGTATCTGAAGCGTTTGGCGCGTTGACGGGAGGCATGGTCTCCTCGGCCTGCAGGCCCTGCGGATGCAGGGATGTGGCTTTGGAGGGCGGCCACTCCATCGGATACACCTGACGCTGGGGGAAGGGAATGCCGATGCCGTTCTCCTCGAAGGCCGTCCAGATCTGCTGGCGTAGGTCGCTGCCCACAGCGAAGGCCTCCAGGGGATTGCGCACCCAGAACAACACCTTGTAGTTGATCGATGAGTCCGCGAAATCCACCGTGAAGGCCTGCGGTGGCGGATAGCTGAGCACCTTCTCGTGTTTCTGCGCCACCTCCTCAAGCACGGCAATCACCTGGGCCGGTTCGTGGTGGTAGGCCGCTCCGACCATCACCGCATCCCGTCGGGAGGTCTCTTCCGCGGTGTAGGACTCGGCTTCCTGGGTGAAGAAGTTCTGGTTGGGGATCAGCAGCTCGGCCCCATCCCGGCCGCGGCGGAGCTGGGTGGCCCGGAGCCCGAGTTTCCGCACCGTGCAGGGATCTCCGTTGATCATCAGGATTTCGCCTGGGCGCACGGATCCCTCGAACAGCAGCCAGATGCTGGCGATGAAGTTCGAGATGATCTCCTTGATTCCGAAGCCGATGCCCACCGACAGGCCTCCTGCCACGGCGACCAGGGCCGTGCCGTTGATGCCGATGTA
>JBGKDR010000481.1:0-1036 GCA_042954225.1 Parasynechococcus sp. | reverse complement strand
ATCAATGGTGTGATTTGTGGAGAACATGGGGTCTTTTCCACAGTTTTTCCAGGGTTTTCCACGGGTAATCGCCTGAATCCCTGTTCTCATGTGCGCGCTTGTGGGTTTGTGGTCTGGTCATATCGGCGACTTGACAGGCGGGTGGTCGCTCCCTTGATCGCGTTCTTGTTTGGCGTGTCATCCCCGAAACCTGTTGCGCTGAAGCGAGTCTCGAATGAGATGTGCATTTGGTCGCATCTGAGCCAAGCCTTTGACGAGTGCCATGGTTTTGTGGCTCCCTGTTGATGAACACGAGGCGCAACTGGCTGGATGGATCGCAATCACCTGGAACGATGCATGGACTCCCAAGCGCTGCCTTCCACAGAGGTTGAGGCCCCCTTTGTGAGTCTTGAAGCTGAAATTCCCGAGGTGCTGTATCGGGGCTTGAAGGACTTCATCGGTTCCAACCCCAACTGGGACCAATACCAGGTGATGAGCTCCGCGCTGGCGCAGTTCCTCTTCCAGAACGGTTGCTCGGAGCGCGCCGTGACCGAGCGTTATCTCGACGATCTGTTCAGTCGTTCCCAGGCCTGACGGCCTGCAGGCAGGCCCGGCGTGTGATCGCCATCATCGTCAGCGTCGGGCTCTGCCAACCGGAACTGGGCCAACAGGCCCCATCCACCACCAGCACATTCCGACAGCGCCAGAGGCGATTCCAGCGGTCCACCACACTGGCGTCTTCGTGATCCCCCATCGCGGCTCCACCCACTTCGTGGATGTAGTAACCGGGGGGCGGTGCTTCGTCCTGAACGGCCGCGGCACCCCGCACGATCGGCTCGACCAGGGGGAGATGCACCAGGTCGGCAAGCGATGCGGCTGTTCCTCCTGTCACAGCGATGCAGTCCTGGATCGTGCGCTGCATGTCGCGCACCATCGCCTTTTCGTTCTGGCCCCAGCGGCAACTGATGTGGGGCATGGGGATTCCGTAGGGATCGCACTGCCCTGAGAGACGCACGTGGTTGCGTTCATCCGCCAGCACCTCCCCGTGGCCGATCAG
>JBGKDR010000480.1:0-2691 GCA_042954225.1 Parasynechococcus sp. | reverse complement strand
GATGGATCTGCGTCAGGACGCCCTGGTCACTGCCGCTGAGGTGGTGCTGGCCATCGAATCCCTGGCCGCCGACCATCCCGGAGATCCAGTGGCGACGGTGGGAAAGCTGGAGGTCTGGCCCAATGCCGCCAATGTGGTCCCTGGAGCGGTCGAGATGACGGTGGACATCCGGGATCTCAGTCCGGATGTTCTGCAGGAGATGGTCGATGGACTAATGGCGGCTCTGGAACGGATCGGCGGGCGACGGACCTGTTCCATTGCCCTGGATCCCCAGTTCGAGGTTGAACCGACCCCGGCCAACGCGCTGGTGATGGAGGCGGTCGCCGACTCGGCTTCAGCCCTGGGGCTGCGTCACAGCGCATTGCCCAGCCGCGCCAGCCATGACGCGCAGGAACTGGGTCGCCGTTGGCCCATGGGCATGATCTTCGTGCCCAGTCGTGGTGGCTTCAGCCATTCCGCTGCTGAATACACCAGTCCTCAGCAGTGCTGGGCTGGAGCTGCGGTGCTCCTGGACGCGCTCCAGCGATTGGACCGGCAGTTGTCGCTGTGACCTTTTCCATTGTTGCCCGCGATCAGGCCAACGGCCGCTTTGGGGTTGCCGTCGCCACCTGCCATCTCGCAGTGGGCTCGACGGTTCCCCATATCCGCTCCGGCGTTGGTGCCGTCGCCACCCAGGCCCACACCAATCCTTATCTCGGCATCTGCGGTCTTGAACGACTCGAGCAGAGTGCGGATGCCGACCAGGTGCTTCAGACATTGCTCAGCGATGACGTCCATCGCGACCGTCGCCAATTTCATCTGATTGATCTTCAGGGCCGCACCGCCTGTTGGACCGGGCCTGATTGCGAGTCCTGGGCCGGTCATCGCCATCGGCAGGACTGCTCCGTCGCTGGCAATTTTCTTGTGGGGGAAGTGGTGCTGGAGGCGATGGAGAACGCGTTTCTCAACAGCGATCCCTCATGGAAACTCGGTCGCAGGCTGATGCACGCCCTCCAGGCAGGGGAGTCGGCCGGGGGTGACAGACGATCGGGCTCATCCACCTCGGCAGCCCTGCAGATCAGCGGAGATGCAGCCTTCCCGTTGTTGGATCTGCGGGTGGATTACCGCGATGAGGCGGTCAAGGAGCTGATGGAGATCTATGAGCGCAGCCAGGATCTCTGGGTTCAGCAATGGCGTGATGAACTCTCGGAGTTGCCAGTGCTGAACCGTTTGATTGCCTGAAGCAAACAGCCTCAGCGCAGATAGTGGATTCCGCGGTAGGTCAGCTGCACGGAGGGCTGGCGCAGCTGCTGTTGATTGGCCTGATAGACGCTGCGGCGGTAAGTGAGCTTGACGCTGGGTTTGGTGACCAGGTCATTGTGCTGCTCGTAGCTGAGGCCGCGATACAGAAGTGTGGTCATGGGAAGTTCCTCGAAGCAAGCTCAGGTCCCCGTTCCATGGCCTGAGTCGAACTGCGCTCCGGTGGCCGGAGTGAACGTGATGTATCGGTTGATACAGAAAGATTATGAATTTCCTTCGGTTTTTCCGGTAGTCCACGCCGATACCGTTTCAAGAAAACTTTTTGTTTTTATTGGATTTGCTGGTGGAGCCCTTCCAGGATCTGTGTCAGCACCAGTCGACCCCGCTGTTCAACAACGGCTCCGCTGGTGGTCCATTGCTGGCGTAGCAGGGTTGGACCATCCGGGCCGAGAGCCTTCATCACATAGGCCTGATCCTCTGTGATCCAGCGCTCGAGGCTGCTGGCACTGACCTCCCAGTGGCACTGCAGACCAATGGCGTGAGTGCCGATCCGAAACACCTGTTCCGGGCAGTGCAGGGTTGAGGCCAGCAGGGTGGCGTCTGCCGGCAGGCGGATGCGGTCACCATGCCAATGCAGCACGGGTTCGCTCGGGTTGAGGCCCTGGAACCAGGGCTCGTCGCTGGGGTTGATCACCCAGTGAATCGAGCCGATGCCCAGTTCCTTCAGATCGTGGGGTGGATCACCGCTCGTGAGGGTCTCGATGGATCCCCCTGCGGCTGTGGCCAGCAGCTGGGCGCCGAGGCAGATGCCGAGGATCGGTTTGTTGTGGCGGTGCCAGGTCCCGATCCAGTCCAGTTCCCGTTGCAGCCAGGCCAGCTCCGGGTTGTGCCGTTCGTTGACCCCCATCGGCCCCCCGAGCACCAGCGCGATCGTGTCCGGGCAGTCCACGGGGGACGGCAGTACAGCGCCCTGATCGGGTCGGAGAATCCGTATGGACATGCCCCGCTCAAGCGCGAGGGTCTCGATCAGATCGGGCCCCTCGCGGTCAACGTGCTGGACCACCAGCAGGGTGGGGCTCAAAGCAGCAGATAGCGCTGGGCCAGGGGCAGAACCTCGGCGGGCTCGCAGGTGAGCAGTTCACCGTCGGCGAACACCTCATAGGTCTGCGGGTCCACGCTCACCTTGGGCAATGCTGAATTCAGCTTGAGGGCGCTCTTGCCCACGCTGCGGGTGTCTTTCACCGCCATGCAGGTGCGCTCCAGCCCCAGCTGGCGTTGGATGTCGGCATCCATCGCCGCTTCGCTCACGAAGGTGAGACAACTGGGGGCGAGGGCTTTGCCGAAGGCGCCGAACATCGGCCGGCCGTGCACCGGGCCAGGGGTGGGAATCGAGGCGTTGGCGTCGCCCATCTGGGCCCAGACGATCGAACCGCCCTTCACCACCAGTTCCGG
>JBGKDR010000479.1:0-4590 GCA_042954225.1 Parasynechococcus sp. | reverse complement strand
CCTGAGCGGCTCAACTGTCACTGTGCCAGCTGACAGAGAGGGCAGTGGCACCTTGATCGATGAAGATTTTGTCGTAATTTCTGGATGTGTGAGGAGTGCTATCGCCTCTTCGGGGTCGAAACAAGGACAGACTCCCGAATGCGTTTCACTGAACTGAGCCCCGCCTTTGGCGGGGCTTTTTTAATGCCGAACCTGGCCAACAAAAAAGCCGATCCCCCGAAAGGGACCGGCTGATGGAAGGACAGCAATCGGCCGAAGCCGATCGGTGATCACTTGATGGTGACCTTGCCACCAACGTCTTCGATGGCCTTCTTGAGGGCCTCGGCGTCTTCCTTGGAAGCGCCTTCCTTGACGGCCTTGGGAGCAGCCTCGACCAGAGCCTTGGCGTCGCCCAGGCCCAGACCGGTGGCTTCGCGGACGGCCTTGAGGACCTTGATCTTGGCGGAAGCGTCGAAGCTCTCCAGGATCACGTCGAATTCGGTCTTCTCTTCAGCGGCATCGCCGCCACCGCCAGCTGCGCCAGGAGCCGCCATGACGACACCAGCGGATGCAGCAGCAGAGACACCGAAGGCCTCTTCAATCTGCTTGACCAGCTCGGAAGCTTCAAGCAGGGAGAGGGACTTCAGCGATTCGAGGATTTCGTCGGTTTTTGCAGACATGGTTGAAAATCAGCAACAGATCAGTGAACAGTCGTGGTGGCAGACGCCAATCAGCCTTCGCCGCCTTCGGCGTGCTGGTTGAGCGCTCTGGCCATACCGGAGGGAACCTCGTTGATGCCGACTGCGACCTTCGTGGCCACGGCGTTGATGGCACCGGCGATCTTGGCCATGAGTTCCTCCTTGGACGGGAGGTCGGCAATGGCTTTGATCTCGTCCTGCGACAGCAGCTTGCCTTCGAAAAGGCCGCCTTTGGTCTCGGACTTTTTGACTTCCTTCTGGAAGGTTTGAACAGCCTTCACACCGGCGCCGACATCGCCCTTGACGAGGACGAAGGCGTTGGTGCCGGTCAGCAGGGAATCGAGGTTGGCCCAGGAGCTGTCGCCATCGATGGCGCGGCGCATCAAGGTGTTTTTGGTCACCTTGCAAACGCTGTTGCTGGCCTGCAGGCGACCCCGCAGATCAGACATCTCCTTGATGGACAGGCCCTTGTAATCAAGGACCAATGCCAGCTCAGCGTCGGCGAGGAGCTCTTTGAGCTCACCGACGATCTGTTGCTTGTTCTCCAGAGTGCGGCCCATGGTGATTGGATCGGATTGAAGGAACAAGCAGGGCAGGCGGCCGATCGAATCTCAATGGTTGAGACGAGGCCGCGTCCTGATCCAATCCCAGGGGGAAAACATCGTTTCGCGTGTGCCTCGGCAGGAGTTACATCAGAGGGTGGGCAAAACGCCCACCCCACTCAAAACCTGCTGTCTATGGCCGGGCGCATGCCCGATTTGGCTTTCGCCAATTTGAAACTATAGAGGAGTGGCTTCAGCCCTCCTGGGCGATGTCCTGCAGAGCAGTGACATCGACTTCGACCGAGGGTCCCATCGTGGAGGTCACATACAGGCTCTTCCAGTAACGCCCCTTGGCACCACTGGGCTTGTTGCGATCGATGGTCTCCTGGAGTGTCTTGAGGTTCTCCAGCAGTGCGTCGGCACTGAAGCTCGCCTTGCCGAAACGGACGTGGACGATACCGGTGCGATCAGCACGGAATTCCAGCTTGCCGGCCTTGAATTCCTTGATGGCAGCAGCCAGGTCGGTGGTGACGGTGCCGGCCTTGGGGTTCGGCATCAGACCACGGGGACCGAGCACCCGGCCGAGCTTGGCCACTTTGGGCATCATGTCTGGCGTGGCGATCAGCAGATCGAACTCCATCTCGCCCTTGGCGATGGTTTCGACCAGATCTTCATCACCGGCGAGCTCAGCACCGGCCGCTTTGGCTTCGGCCACTTTCTCGCCACGGGTCACAACGGCGATGCGGACGCTCTGTCCGGTGCCATTGGGCAGCGCCACGGTGGTGCGCAACTGCTGGTCGGTGTACTTCGGATCGATGCCGAGGCGCACGTGGGCCTCCATCGTCTCGTCGAACTTGGCGTTGGCGTTGTCTTTAACCAGCGCAATCGCCTCGAGCGGGGCATAGACCCGATCTTCAATCTTGCTGACGAGGCTGGCCAGACGTTTGGATACTTTTGGCATAACAGGCGTGGGGTGCGGACGACATCAGTGATGTCTCCCCCGGATAAGGGTTGGTTGGAACGACAGCGACGATCAGTCGCTGATGGCGACACCCATGTTGCGGGCGGTGCCTTCGATGATCCGCTTGGCGGACTCGATGCTGGTGCAGTTCAGGTCGGGGAGCTTGGTCTTGGCGATCTCCTCAAGCTGAGCCTGATTGATCGAACCGACGCTTCCCTTGGCGGACTCACCGGACCCTTTCTCGATCCCGGCAGCTTTGGTGATGAGCACCGACGCCGGAGGAGTCTTGGTGATGAAGGTGAAACTGCGGTCCTCGAAGACCGAGATCTCAACCGGAATCACAAAACCGGCTTTGTCCTGCGTCCGAGCGTTGTACTCCTTGCAGAACATCATGATGTTCACACCATGCTGACCAAGGGCAGGGCCCACGGGGGGAGCAGGGTTGGCTTTGCCGGCCTGAAGGGCCAGCTTGATGACAGCTACGACTTTCTTGGCCATCGGCTGGGGGGTTTGGACAACTGCGGATCACCGGGCCCTCGAGCCGGGTGCGGCGGGACAGCGAACCGCCCCCATGGCCGCCCTCCGCAGGGAGACGGCCGCCGGGTGATCAACTCTGTTTGCTGATCTGAGAGAACTCGAGTTCGACCGGGGTCTCCCGACCAAAGATCGACAGCAGAGCCTTGAGCTTGCTGCGCTCCCCGGAGATTTCGATGACTTCGCCCTGGAAGTCCTTGAACGGTCCGTCGGTCACCAGGATCTGATCGCCTTCCGCCAGATCCACCTTGACCACGGTCTTCTTCTCGGCAGCGCGTTTGAAGATGCGGTCGACCTCCGAGCGGCTGAGCGGGCGGGGTTTGATGTGCCCCCTGGCCTTGCCGGTGGCGCGACGATCTTCAGCACCGACGAAGTTAATGACGTTCGGGGTACTGCGAACCGCCATCATCGTGTCTTCGTCCAGCACCATCCGGACCAGCACGTAGCCAGGAAACACCTTTTCCTCGGTGGACTGACGGGTGCCGTCTTTCTTGAGCTTGACCGCAGGGGTCTGAGGAATCTCGATCTCGAGGATGCGATTGCTGACGCCGAGAGTCACGGCGCGCTGCTCGAGGGTGGCTTTGACTTTTTTCTCGCAGCTGGATGCCACTTGCACGGCGTACCAGCGGGCAACCGCTGTCTTGGCTCCGGTATCGGAGGCCAGCGTTCCCTCATCGCCATCGTTCGGTGCCGGAAGGTCGAGCACCTCTGCGTGATCCGGAGTGGTCAGGTCGTCAGGCACGGTGGAAACGAAGGTTCAGGGCAAAAAACCGGCGGATCTCAGCGAAAGATCTGGGTGGAACCCCACGTCAGGAACCTGCTGACCGCTGCGATGGCAGCCGCCGACAGACTCACCATCAAAATCACAGCGATGGATTCACTGAAGAGCTGCTGTCGGCTGGGCCAGACAACCAGCTTCAGCTCCTCGAACGTTGCCGCCAGAAAATTCCCGGAACGGGTTGGCTCCTGGTCGGACGTTGGGTTGGCTGTGGTGGTGTCCTCAGATGGTGGGCTGGTCACGGAAGAAAGGGACCGAGAGTTGACAACGGCGCCGTAAAGCACCACGCCAAACAATCACCCTACCGGATGCCCTGACGTCTCTTCCGGCTCAAAGCTGAGTGCGCCACTGCCATCCGTCCGAAGGCCGACGCGGACACCGCGCGCACCGCTGAAACGTTCCTCCAGCAACTGCGTGGCCAAGGGGTTCTCCAGCTCGCGGCGCAGGACGCGTCGCAGGGGGCGCGCCCCGTATTCCGGCTCGTGACCGCGGTGGGCGATGGCTTCGGCCACGGCATCCTCCACCTGCAGGCGCAGACCCTGTTCCTGAAGCAGGGCCGAGAGGTCGGCCAGCTGCAGACGCACGATCTTGACCAGATCCACCACCTCCAGCGGGCGGAAGCGGATCACTTCATCGATGCGGTTGAGAAATTCAGGGCGGAACTGCGACGCCAGGGCGGCATCCACCTGTTGCTGCAGCGCGGTGTCGTCGCCCTGCCCCTGCTGCCGGGCGTGCTCGAGAATCGCGGGACTGGCCAAATTGCTGGTCATCACCACCACGGTGTGGCGGAAATCCACGGTCCGCCCCTGGGAATCGGTGAGGCGACCATCATCGAGGACCTGCAACAGCAGGTTGAACACATCGGGATGGGCTTTCTCGACCTCATCAAGCAGCAGCACCGCATAGGGGCGCCGTCGCACCGCTTCGGTCAGCTGACCACCCTCCTCGTATCCGACATACCCCGGAGGTGCACCAATCAGTCGCGCCACGGCGTTGCGCTCCATGAACTCACTCATGTCGAGGCGCACCAAGGCTTCGTCTTCATCGAACAAGGCCGATGCCAGGGCCTTGGCCAATTCAGTCTTGCCGACGCCGGTG
>JBGKDR010000478.1:0-1541 GCA_042954225.1 Parasynechococcus sp. | reverse complement strand
CTCAGGGCGATCCTCAATTACGGACACACCTTCGGGCATGTGGTGGAGACGCTCTGCGGCTACGGCACCTGGCTCCATGGCGAGGCGGTGGCCATCGGCATGGTGGCCGTCGGGGAGCTGGGGGTCCTGCGGGGAAGCTGGTCCCGTTCCGATTGCGATCGGCAGCGTGCCCTGATTGAGGCCGCTGGACTACCGACGCGCTGGCCCGAGCTGGATCCGAACGCCGTGCTGACCACGCTGCAGGGCGACAAAAAGGTTCAGGATGGCCGCCTTCGCTTCGTGATGCCGACAGCCATCGGCAGCGTCGAAATCTGCAATGACATCAGCCGGGACGAGATTCTGGATTGCCTGACCCGTCTGGAGCGTTGAAACAGGCGCTGACGTTCTGACCCAACAGGATCCAGCGGAAATCACCCAATGCCGCTGGATCCACGAGCCGCAGCAGGGCCTCACGTCGTTGCAGGGCCTCCGAAAGCCGATCGGGTGGAAGATGCTGCAGCCCATGCAGCCGTTGGGCCAGCCCCAGCGCGAGCAGGGCTTCTCCCTGCTTGCGCGTATCCAGTGCCGTCCAGCCGGCCTGATCAGCAGCCATGGCGAGGGATTCAAGGCAAAGATGAGCCGTGATGTCCAACGCACCTGGATCCATCAGGGGATCGGCCCCCGCCCGCTGCTGGTGATAGGTCATCAACGTTCCCTGGGATCGCTGCGGGTGGTAGTAACGAGCCGCTTCCATGGCGTAGTCGATCACCAGCAGCCACCCCGTCGGAAGGACAGTGGCCGCTTCGTCCATCCACGTGGCGAGTGAACTGTGCCATTCACTGGTCCATCCCTCCTCGCTTCCCTCGGGAGGGATCGCACATCCGGTCTGTGAGCACAGCATTCCGATGGACGCCGCCAGCGATGCAGGCAGCGACATGTCCTCCCACTTCAGGGTCTGCTCGTTGGTCAGTCCCACCGTCTGAAGACGCAGGGCACCCTCCTTCTGGATCAGACGATCCACGGGAAGAGCATCGAGCAATTCATGGGCCACCATCACGCCCTGGAGTGGATGGTGAAGCAGGTCGTCCCAGGAACTCCAGCGCACGCGAAGACCCCTGACGCCCGCCAGTTTCTGCTCCTGGCGACGGCGCATACCGGGATTCGCCTCCACCAGGACCAACTCAAGCCGACCGATCAGCTCGGGGCAGAGCTGCGGCAATGCCGCCACCAGCGCCATCGAAAGATCGCCTTCACCCGGTCCCACCTCAACGATGGAGAGGGTCCCGGGCTGATCGGCGAGGGAGCGCAACCAGGTGCTGACCTGAAGCGCCAGCATCTCCCCGAAATCCTGCCCAAGGCTGGGGGAGGTGACGAAATCCCCCTGTGGCCCAATGGAGGCTGATCCTGAGCCGTAATAGCCACCCTCGGGATCATTCAGAACCCAGTCCATGTAGCGGCTGAACGGGACGGGCTCAGCGCTCTGTTGAAAATGTCGCAACAGCCAGAACGGAATGGACGCAGCACTGGAATCCATTGGAGAGAATGCCGCTCATTGCAGAGGA
>JBGKDR010000477.1:0-2892 GCA_042954225.1 Parasynechococcus sp. | reverse complement strand
CGCAGTAGTAGCAGCGTCGATGGCAGAAGGGAATGTGGAGGTAAGCACTGCGGGGACGTTGGGAATAAGGCATGCTTCAAGGACCTGGATTGAGCTGCCAAGACCTGAACCCATGGTGGATTCGCTCATCCTTGTCTTGTTTGTCCTCTCCGGTGCAGCCGCCGGATGGATGGGGGTTCACCTGCTCCCACCGGGCCTGGTCAACGAAACCACCGATGTCGAGCAACTTCGCATCATCCTGACCGGATCCGGTGGAGCCATCGGATTGGTCGCCGGATTCGTGTTCAAGCGCCTGCGCGTGCGGCTCACCCAGCAGGTGCGCACGATGCCAACCGACCTGCTGGTCAGCCGTGCCCTGGGCCTGGTGCTGGGCCTGCTGGTGGCCAACCTGCTGCTCCTGCCCGTCCTGCTGCTTCCTCTGGCAGGAGGGGTGGTTCTGCTGAAACCCTTGCTGGCGGTGATCAGCAATGTCTTCTTTGGAATTCTGGGCAGCAACCTCGCGGCTGTTCATGGCCGAACCCTGCTTCGGTTGTTCAATCCCTCCAGCACGGAAGCACTGCTGGTGGCAGATGGTGTGCTCACACCCGCCACAGCCAAGATCCTGGACACCAGCGTGATCATCGACGGCCGCATCCGAGGCATGCTCGCCTGCGGCTTACTCGAAGGTCAGGTGATCGTCGCCGAGACCGTGATCAGCGAGATCCAACAACTGTCTGATTCCACCAACATCGAGAAGAGGGCGAAAGGCCGACGTGGCCTGAAGCTGCTCAAGGAGCTACGCGAGACCTACGGACGGCGGCTGGTGATCAACAGCACGCGCTACGACGGGGCTGGAACCGATGACCGGCTTCTGCAACTGGCAACGGATACAGGCGGAACCCTGGTCACCGCAGACTTCAACTTGGCCCAGGTGGCGGAAGTCAAAGAGCTGAAGGTGATGAATCTCAGCGAACTGGTCATCGCGCTTCGACCTGAGGTTCAACCCGGCGATGAACTCAATCTGAAGATCGTTCGGGAAGGCAAAGAGGCCACGCAAGGCGTCGGATATCTCGATGACGGAACCATGGTTGTCGTCAATGATGCAAAAGAATTGATTGGTCAACGTCATCCAGTCGTGGTCACTGGGGCATTGCAGACGCCAACCGGTCGCATGGTTTTCGCAAGGCTTGAGAGCAAAAGCGCAAAACCTGGAACCAACCAGAAAACGAAGGGGAAGGCCAGTAGCAAGTCCGCCAAACCGAACAGCCGCTCCTAGGCAGACCCCCGCTAGGCTCATCACACCTGAGATGTTGCGAGGGAATGACTACCTCTGCGCCTTACTACGGCGACAGCGCCGTTATGCGCACTCCACCGCCAGATCTCCCTTCTCTTCTTCTTAAGGAGAGGATTGTTTACCTTGGATTGCCACTTTTTTCTGACGACGATGCCAAGCGTCAGATGGGCATCGATGTTACTGAACTGATCATTGCTCAGCTGCTGTTTCTGGAGTTCGACAACCCTGAGAAACCGATCTATTTCTATATCAACTCCACGGGTACGAGTTGGTACTCCGGTGATGCCATCGGTTTCGAAACGGAAGCCTTTGCCATCTGCGACACCCTCCGCTATGTGAAGCCTCCGGTTCACACCATCTGCATTGGTCAGGCGATGGGCACAGCAGCGGTGATCTTGTCCGCCGGCACCAAAGGCCAGAGGGCAGCTCTTCCCCACGCCTCCATCGTCCTTCACCAACCCCGCAGCGGAGCCCAGGGCCAGGCCACGGACATTCAGATCCGAGCCAAAGAGGTGCTGCACAACAAGCAGGCAATGCTGGAAATCCTTTCCAACAACACCGGACGATCCGTCGAGCAACTGAGCCAGGACTCGGATCGAATGAGTTACCTGACGCCGCATCAAGCCGTCGAATACGGCCTGATCGACAGAGTTCTCACCAGCCGTAAGGATCTGCCCGGCCAACCCAGCAGCTAGCCGCTCCCACGCCCTTCTTCCGACCTCTTTCTTTCCGCTGACTCATGCCGATTGGTACTCCAAGCGTTCCCTATCGCCTCCCTGGCAGCCAGATGGAGCGCTGGGTCGACATCTACACCCGTCTTGGCGTGGAGCGGATCCTGTTTCTGGGATCCGAAGTCAATGACGGCATCGCCAACAGCCTGGTGGCTCAGATGCTGTATCTCGACTCTGAGGACAGCAGCAAACCGATCTACCTGTACATCAACTCTCCAGGCGGTTCAGTGACCGCCGGTCTGGCGATCTACGACACCATCCAGTACGTCAAAAGTGACGTTGTCACCATCTGCGTTGGACTGGCAGCGTCTATGGGGGCCTTCCTTCTTGCGGCTGGCACCAAAGGCAAACGCGTGGCTCTGCCCCACAGCCGGATCATGATTCACCAGCCGCTCGGAGGCACCAGCCGACGTCAGGCCAGCGACATCGAGATCGAGGCTCGCGAGATCCTGCGGATGAAGGAGATGCTCAACCGCTCCTTGGCCGATATGAGTGGCCAGAGCTTCGAGAAAATCGAAAAGGACACCGACCGGGACTATTTCCTGAGCGCTGAAGAAGCCAAGGAGTACGGCCTAATCGATCGGGTGATCTCCCATCCCAACGAAGCCTGATCAGACCGAGGCCGTCCGCTGCGTAAGCTCTTGCATTGCTCCGCTCTGCAAGCCTGCCCCGGATGGCCCAGCTCTTCTACGACACCGACGCTGATCTCGGTCTGCTGAACGGCAAGACCGTCGCGATCATCGGCTATGGCTCACAGGGCCATGCCCATGCGCTGAACCTCAAGGACAGCGGCGTCAACGTGGTGGTTGGCCTCTATGACGGCAGTCGTTCCGCCGAGAAGGCCAAGGCTGACGGCCTTGAGGTCCTGAGCGTTGCCGATGCATCGGC
>JBGKDR010000476.1:0-8544 GCA_042954225.1 Parasynechococcus sp. | reverse complement strand
TGGGCGCCAGATGCTGATCGCCATCGGTGTGGTTGGGATCGACCAGCTCAGTAAAGCCCTGGTGACCGATCGACTCGGCGTTGGCTGGACGGCTCCGGGGATCCCAGGACTCGTGGATCTCCACCTGGTGCACAACACCGGTGCAGCCTTCAGCCTGCTCAGTGGATCAACACTGTGGTTGGGGGTGCTGAGCCTGCTGGTGACGGTGGCTCTGTGCCGATGGATCTGGCGCAAACCCCATCAACCGCTCTGGAATGGCCTGGCCACCGCATTTCTGCTGGGTGGAACCCTGGGCAACGGGCTGGACCGCTGGAGGCTGGGCTATGTCGTTGATTTCCTGGCACTCGTGCCGATCAACTTTCCGGTGTTCAACATCGCCGATATCGCCATCAACCTGGCTGTGGTCTGTTTTGCCATCGACCTGATTCAGCAATCACGAGCTCCCAGTCATGGCTGATCGCTGCCGATGAGCTCACGATCAAAGCTGCTGCTGATCCTGGCCGGCGCATTTGTTGCCCTGATCGCGATTGGTGGCGTGCTCCAGGCGATCCGCACCCTGCTGTGGGATCTCAGTTATTTCCTCCCCGGCTGGTTGCTGGCCCCGGTCCTGTTGCTGGGTCTCGGTCTGCTCCTGGCCGTGGGGTTTCAGCTGGGATGGCCAGCCTGGAAACGGCTGCAGCGACGACGGCTACGTCAGGGGCAGACACCAGCCGCCATCAACGCACCACAGGATCGTCGGGATGCGGCCCGCATGAGTCTCGGCAGCATTGAACAGCTGCTCGACCGTCTGAACGACGACATCGGACGCGCCAGGTTGCAGGAGGAAAAGGAACGGTTTGAACGCGACCTGCAGCGCGGTGATCTGGAGATTGTGGTGTTCGGCACCGGCTCCAGCGGCAAGACCTCTTTGATCCGTGCCCTGCTCAACGACGTTGTGGGTGAGGTCGGCGCAGCGATGGGCAGCACCCGCAGCAATGCGACCTATCGACTGCGACTGCGGGGCTTATCCCGTGGTCTTCAGCTGATCGACACACCCGGCATCCTCGAAGCCTCGGAGGACGGTCAACAACGGGAGGAGGCCGCACGGCGCCAGGCCGTCCGTGCGGATCTGATGGTGGTGGTGGATGGTGACCTGCGTGCCTCGGAAGCCGCCGTGATGGATGCGCTGCTGCAACTGGGCAAGCGGATGCTGCTGGTGCTGAACAAATGTGATCTGCGGGGCATCGACGAGCAGCAGAGATTGCTGGACGTGCTCCGCTCACGCTGCCGAGGTCTCATCGCCGACGCGGATGTCATCCCATGCAGCGCGGCACCCCAGTCGATTCCAAGACCAGGGAAAGCGCCCTTGCAACCGCGTCCTGATGTTCAGGCTCTGGTGCAACGGCTGGCGGCAGTGCTTCATGCCGATGGTGAAGAACTGATTGCGGACAACATCCTTCTGCAATGCCGTCAGCTCGACGATCGGGGACGAGCACTGCTGCGACGGCAGAGGATTCGGGAATCCAAACGCTGCGTGGACCGCTACACCTGGATCGGCGCCGGTGTTGTCGCTGCCAATCCTCTTCCCGGCGTTGATCTGCTGGGAACAGCCGCCGTCAACGCCCAGATGGTGATGGAAATCGCCGGCATCCATGGCGTCGACCTCAGCAAGGACCAGGCCAAGACGCTGGCCATGTCTGTCGGTCGCACCCTCGCCACCCTGGGAGCCATCAAAGGGGCCCTGAGCGTGATCAGCGCAGCGCTGCACCTCAGCCTTCCGACACTTCTGGCTGGTCGCGCAATTCAGGGGATCACTGCAGGCTGGTTGACCCGAGTGGCCGGAGCCAGCTTCATTCGCTACTTCCAGCAGGATCAGACCTGGGGGGATGGAGGCGTTCAGGCCGTTGTGCAGGAACAGTTCGAACTGAACCGCCGCGACGCCTCGCTCAGGACGTTTCTGGAGATGGCCATGCAACAGGTGGTGGAGCCTCTGCGCCGGACCCGGTCGCGTCAATTGCCACCTCGCCCAGGGCCTCGGGCGGAGGGGGCAGCATCGGACCGCGGGCATCCAGCACCGTGATCACCACCAGGTAAAGCACTGCGATCGCCACCGAGATGGCACCCGTGATGATCGCCACCCAGCGCGACGCACGATTGGGTTGCTCAGTCATGGCAGAAATCCATTGATGCAGGTGGCGAGGCGATCGATGTGGGCATCGGTCGTGTGGGGATTCCCCCAGACCGATTTGAGGTGATGACGTCCGGCGTACAGCGGTCGGGACAGCATGAAGCCCTCACGCATCAGGGACTGGCGGAGCGACAGCGTCCAGGCGGAGGGATCACGACTGATGCTGGAACGCGGGTGAAAGGCCACCAGATGAAGGCAGCCGCTCTGGCAGTGGAGCCGATTCTGGTCCAGATGCTGGCGGAAGCGGTTCGCCCGCTCAAGCGCAGAGGTGACCGTTTCTGCGATTCCGTCGAGGCCGAGCTGACGCAGGCCAAGCCAGAGTTTCAGGACCTCGGCAGGGCGGGTGCCCTGCAGACCGATTTCACCTCCGTGGAAGCCCGTGGAGGCTTCATCCATGTAGGGCAACCCCGTGGCAAAGCTCTCATGCAGACAGCGTCCCTCGCGAACCAGGAGCAGGGACGAGGCCTTGGCGATGCCCAGCAATTTCTGGGGATTGACCGTGATGGAATCCGCCAACCCCAACCCTGGGATCAAATTCGCGGTTGCCTCAGCCAACGCGAAGACGCCACCAATGGCAGCATCCACATGCAGCCAGCTGCCAAAGCGACGACAGAGCGAGCTGAGTTGCGGGATCGGATCCACCGCTCCACGAACGGTGGTTCCTGCGGTGGCCACCACACAGAACACGCGCTGCCCTTGACGGTCCTGACTCCGCATCACGTCCTCCACCTGGTCGAGACACATCGACCCGTTGGCATCGACGGGGATCTGAACCAAGGCGGAGGGATCAAGACCCATCACACGGATGGCCTTGGCCAGGGAGACATGGGCATCCTCACTGCAGAGAATGGCCCCTGCGCGCTGCTCGGCCGGCATCTTGTCCCGGGCGAGAACCAGCGCCATCAGGTTGCTCAGGGTGCCGCCGCTGGTCAACACGCCGCCCGAGCCTTTCGGACAGGCGAAGCGCTCACAGAACCAACGCACCAGCTGCTGCTCGAGCAGGGTGAGTGATGGCGACAACTCCTCCGCCAACAGGTTGTTGTTGAGGCCAGCCGCAATCAGATCTCCGGCGATGGATGCCGTCAGCGGAGGGGGATCCAAGTGGGCAAGGGAGCCGGGATGAGACGGCTGAAAGGCCCCGTCCATCAGCGACTGCAGATCGGACAGCAAACGATCGATATCTGCGCCGACGGGATCCGGCGATGCCTCCGGCTGAGCCCAAACAGTGGGCAGGGGTTGGCCTGATGACGCCGAGCCGATCCAGTCGCAAAGAAGGTCCGCCGCACGATGGAGGAACACCTGCAGACCAGGATCCACCGCATGGGGCGAGGCAAACCGCGCCAGATCAGACGGCAGACCGTTGGCGTGCGAATCAGGCTGCAGCAGAGGCGATGCAAGTGCAGCAATCCTGACGTCTCGGGGCACGGAACTCAAAGCGGGATGATCACGGGGCGTTGGAGACGGGGAGCCTGACTCAAGACGACAGCCCATGGTCGGCGTGGATGGAGCGCCTGCTGAAGCGAGCCGAGAGGACCGGGCAGAACGGAGAAGTGCCCGTTGCCGCCGTCATTCTTGATGGTGATGGTCGTTGCATCGGTCACGGTGGCAACACCCGTGAACGGGATCGGGATCCCCTGGGCCATGCCGAGCTGGTGGCCCTTCGCCAGGCCTCACGGCTGCGGGGAGATTGGCGATTCAACGACTGCACCCTGATCGTCACCCTGGAACCCTGCACGATGTGTGCCGCTGCCTTGGTGCAGGCACGCATGGGGCGCGTGGTGTTCGGTGCCCACGACGTCAAGCGAGGGGGACTTGGGGGAACCATCGATCTCTCAACCCATCGATCAGCCCACCACCACATGACCGTGGTGGCGGGTGTGATGGAGGAGCAGGCACGGCTCCAACTTGAGGACTGGTTCAGGCAGCGACGGCGACGGAACCGCTGAACTGCGGCAGCTCGGTTTCGAACAGGTTGAGCAGACGGTCCACGTTCTCCGGGGTGGAGTTGTAGCCCATCAGGCCGATGCGCCAGATCTTGCCGGCCAGGGTGCCGAGTCCACCACCAACTTCAATGCCGTGGTTGTTGAGCAGGTGCTGCGAGAACGCCTTGCCGTCCACGCCCTCAGGAATGCGAACGGTGGTGAGGGTCGGCAACCGCAGGGCTTCGGGCACATGCATCTCAAGACCCAGTCCCTCAAGACCGGTCCAGAGCCGCTCGGCATTGCGACGGTGGCGAGCCCATGCATTGTCCAGACCTTCATCGGCCAGGAGACGGAGCGCCTCGCGCATGCCGAAATTCATGTTGACCGGTGCCGTGTGGTGATACACCCGATCACTGCCCCAGTACTGATTCAGCAGGGAGACATCCAGGTACCAGTTGGGAACTTTTCCTGACCGAGCCGTCATCTTGGCCTCGGCCCTCGGTCCCATGGTGAAGGGGCCCAGGCCGGGGGGGCAGCTCAGACCTTTCTGGCTGCAGCTGTAGGCGAGGTCCACCTTCCATTCGTCGATGAACAGGGGAACACCACCAAGGGAGGTCACGGTGTCCAGCAGCAGCAGGCAATCGTGCTTACGGCAAAGGTCACCGATCCCGTCCATGGGCTGGCAGACACCTGTGGAGGTCTCGGCGTGGACCATGGCGAGGATGGCCGGCTTGTGCTCGATCAGCGCGGCTTCGAGTTCATCGAGCGAGAACCATTCACCCCATGGCTTCTCAATGGTTTTGACGTCGGCGCGATAGCGACCTGCCATGTCGGCGAGACGCAGGCCGAAGTATCCCTTCACCGCAACCAGGACGGTGTCGCCCGGTTCAACCGTGTTGGCCAGAGTGGCCTCCATGGCGGCACTTCCGGTGCCACTCATCGGGAGAGTCAGGCGGTTATCGGTCTGCCAGGCGTAACGGAGGAGTTCCTGGACTTCCCCCATCAATTCGACATAAAGCGGATCGAGGTGGCCGATGGGCGTCCGAGCCAGAGCCTGAAGGACCGTCGGATGGGCGTTGGACGGTCCAGGACCCAGCAACAGTCGATCCGGGGTCGCGATCGCGGAAAACTCCTTGCGATGACGGGCGTCCACTGCAGGGAGAGAATTCGTCGTCGCCAAGGCTGATTCGATCAGGTCTGGCTGAGAAGCCTACGCAGTCGCGTCTCACCGCTGGAGGATTTCGCGACGCATTGCAACGCGCTGAAGGGGTTTTGCTTCAGCGCTTGCGGACGTTGGTCTCGCCGAGTCCTGCTGCCATGTGGTCAAACGGCTGAAGAACCACAGCGAGGCGCTCAGCGGAAATGCTGTCGTCGCTTTGAAGCTTCTCCGCCACCACTTCGCCAAGAAGAACAATGCTGCGCACCGTCGGACCGGTGGGCACACCCAGACTCTTGTAGGTGTCGTCCAGACCGTTCAGCACCCGCTCATTGAGAATCGTGCTGTCGCCAGCGACCAGGGCATAACTGGCGTAGCGCAGGAAATAGTCCATATCCCGCAGACATGCCGCCAGCCGACGCGTGGTGTAGGCGTTACCGCCGGGAAGCAGCAGCTCAGGGTCACCGGCGAACAGCCGCTGGCTGGCTTCGCGAACGATCTCCGTGGCTTCACTGTTGATCAACTCAACGGCCTTGATGCGAAGGGCGGATTCGCTCAGATAGGCCTCAATGCTGTCGACGGCATTGCGATCGAAATAGCGACCGAGCTGGTCGTAACGACCGATCAGCCCGGTGATGGCGTCGCGCATGCGTGGCCAGACAGATTCTCCAGGGAAACTAACACCGTTGAAACGGTGAAAACGCTCTCCATGGCAGGGCTCCTGCCAAGTTGACAGAAACGGTTACGCAAAGCAGCACTCCCACAGCCACCCGTCCCTACCAGCGGTTGCCCCAGACAGAAGGCATCGGTTGGTGCCCACTGATACAAAATGGCGTCAGAGGGCTTCTTACGGTCCACTCATCAACGCCCGGTGCGCTGCATCTCAATGGCCAAAACTCCCCAGGATGTCCTGAGCCTCATCAAGAATGAGGGTGTCGAGATGATCGACCTGAAATTCGCGGACCTTCACGGCAAGTGGCAGCACCTGACGGTCTGCCCTGATCTGCTGGAAGAGGAATCCTTTACTGAAGGTCTGGCCTTCGATGGTTCGTCGATCCGTGGATGGAAATCCATCAACGCGTCGGACATGTCCATGGTTCCCGACCCCAACACGGCCTGGATCGATCCTTATTACCGGCACAAAACCCTCAGCCTGATCTGCTCGATTCAGGAGCCCCGGAGCGGACAGCCCTACGACCGTTGCCCCCGCGCCCTTGCCCAGCGCGCTCTGGACTATCTCGGCAGCACTGGTCTCGCCGACCAGGCGTTCTTCGGTCCTGAGCCGGAATTCTTCCTGTTCGACGACGTCCGTTACAACTCCGCTGAAGGCGGCTCCTTCTACAGCGTTGACACGATCGAAGCCGGGTGGAACACCGGTCGGGTCGAAGAGGGCGGCAACCTCGCTTACAAGATTCAGACCAAAGAGGGTTATTTCCCCGTCGCGCCGAACGACACGGCCCAGGACATTCGCACGGAAATGCTCCTGGACATGGCTCGCCTGGGCATCCCGACCGAGAAGCATCACCACGAGGTGGCCGGTGCAGGCCAGCACGAACTGGGCATGAAGTTCGCCCAGTTGATCGAAGCTGCCGACAACGTCATGACGTACAAGTACGTCGTGCGCAACGTGGCCAAGAAGTACGGCAAAACAGCCACCTTCATGCCGAAGCCGGTCTTCAACGACAACGGCAGTGGCATGCACGTTCACCAGAGCCTCTGGAACGGCGGCCAGCCCCTGTTCTTCGGTGAAGGCACCTACGCCAACCTGTCGCAGACAGCCCGTTGGTACATCGGCGGCATCCTCAAGCACGCTCCGGCATTCCTGGCCTTCACCAACCCGACCACCAACAGCTACAAGCGTCTGGTGCCCGGCTTTGAAGCTCCGGTGAACCTGGTGTATTCCGAAGGCAACCGTTCCGCCGCTGTGCGGATCCCTCTGACCGGCCCCAACCCCAAGGCCAAGCGCCTGGAGTTCCGCTCCGGTGATGCCCTGGCCAACCCTTACCTGGCCTTCAGCGCCATGCTGATGGCCGGCCTGGACGGCATCAAGAACCAGATTGATCCCGGTGATGGTGAAGACCGTGACCTGTTCGAACTGGCTGCCGAAGAGCTCAAGAAGATCTCCACGGTTCCCGTTTCTCTGAACGGAGCCCTGGAAGCACTGGATGCTGACCGTGGCTTCCTGACCGCGGGTGGTGTGTTCACCGATGACTTCATCGATAACTGGATCGATCTGAAGTACGAGGAAGTTCAGCAGCTGCGCCAGCGTCCTCACCCCCACGAGTTCACCATGTACTACGACGCCTGATTAACAGGGCTGAGTAATACTCAGGCGCTGGGACAACCCAGACATGAAGCACCAAGAGGTCCCCAAAACGGGGGCCTTTTTTGCTGTATGGGGCCTTGCGCTGCTAACACCTTTTGCTGTATGGGGCCTTGCGCTGCTAACACCCGTCACCATTGAGGTGTAAATCGGTGGATCGACACCTCGCACATCTCGAAGGCAGTTTTGTCTGGACGTCGGAGGCCGCTCAAAACTCCAACAGCGCAACGCTAAACATCGATAATGTTCAGAGGTTTTATTGCCATTGAGCTGCCGATGATTGAGAGACACTCTGCGAACTTCGGATCCCTTTGCCCTGGCATGCGACCCGCAATTCTATTGATAATCAGTGAATAAACACCCATTAACATCAAGGGTGTTTCAATTATTTCGCGATATGAACCCTCCACCAAGTCAAAAACCTTATTTACCAAGCACTACTCTCCAAGAATGCCAGAGGCAAGACAATAGGTAGCTTCTTCACTGACGAGCACATAGCCACCTGATGAAGCAACATCGACAATGAGAATCGACGAAGGCAGGCAAACCAGTGCAAAATATGGCCTAAGGATAGAAGTTTTTAATCAGTTTCTCGATCGTCAAACCCTGCGCAGCTACAGAGAACAAGACCACAAAATAAGTCACAAAGAGAAGCAACGCGCTCTCACTGGAATCCGGTAGGGACAAAGCCAGAGCCACCGACACACCACCACGGATACCCGCCCAGGTCAGAATGGGCACTGCCCCTGGACTTACCTCTGAATTGAGGGCCTTGATGCGCATCGGCAAGGCTATTGAGACGTAGCGGGCAAAAACCGCAAGCAATGTCACCGCTGCAAACAGAGTCAATAACAACGAATAAGAGAAATCGTACGTCGAATCCTGCAGCAGAAAGACAATCTTTAGGCCAATGAGCAGAAACAGAACAGAGTTGAGAATTTCGTCGACCAGGTCCCAGAAGGTCTCCACATGGAGT
>JBGKDR010000475.1:0-1426 GCA_042954225.1 Parasynechococcus sp. | reverse complement strand
CGGTGATGCCCGCTGGCCCGTCTGGACGTCGCTGAGGCTGTATCGGGGCATCCTCGATGCGATCGAACAGATTGACTACGACGTGTTCAATCACAGGGCCTACGTGGGCAAGGTCAACAAACTGCTTGATCTGCCGCGTTCCTTTGTGCTGGCCCAGGCGCGCTGACGACAGTTCAGGCATGAAAAAAACCGCCGACCTGGGTCAGCGGTTTTACAGATCAATTGGATTGAGGTCTTCAGACGGCTGTGGTCTGATTGGCCAGCAAGTCCTTGAGTTTGGAGAGTTCGCCGGCCCAACGAGGATCCGGAGCAGCCTCGCCGGGAGCGTCGCTGTGGACAACCTTGTTCACGGCTTTGCGGGCCACCTGAGGCTGGCCTGCACCCATGGCAGCCGGAGCGCCACGGCGGTTGCCGCCATTGTTTTCACGACGCTCGGAACGCTCGACACGGAGGGTGCTGCCACCGAAATCCTTGCCGTTCAGCTGCTCGATCACGGCGTCGGCAACTTTGGGATCGTCAACGTTGGCGAAACCAAAACCACGGCAGCTTCCGGTTTCACGGTCCATGACCGCCTTGAAGCGAATTCCTTCACCAACACTCTTGAGCAGGCCATCCAGCTCCTGATTGTCGAAGGCTTGGGGCAGGTTGCCGATGTACAGGCGGATGCTCATGAAGGGACGAAAAAAGCGATCTGTCGGTGTCTGACCGTCATCGTTGACACAACAAGAGTTAATCACAGCATGCTGCGTTTTTTCGCAGCCAACGTGTTGCTGATCTCAGCGCATCAGCCTGATCAACGATGCGTCCGAAGGCGTATTCAACTCTCAGATGATCGATCAGGCGCCCCAGCTCTGGTCCCGGAGCAATGTTCAGCTGCTCCTGCAGCGTTTGCCCGTTCACTGGAGTCCTGGGGTGAAACAGCACGTCCCGTGGATCGCGCCAGCGTCGGAGCCATTCCGCCTGAAGCTGCGTTGGCAGGTGAAGGATCAGGGCTGGGAGGTCGCTGTCCAGATCGCGATGCAAGAGCACTCTGTCGGCGTCTTGGAGCTGGTCCACGCCGTGACGGCAGTGGATGAGCCAATGGCGCAGGTGCGCGACCCGCTGCTGCAGTCGGCGGCTGCTCTTCAGTCGCTTCAGTCCGTCGTCGCTGATTAGGTGGGTCAGTCGTGTCAGGGGCCAGGCCAGGGCTTGTTCTTCAGAGCTCATCTCCGGTCCTGCTGAGGGATCCGGCAGGTTCGGCTGGAGTTCCTCAGAGGGGCGCCATGGCTCCAGCAAGTCCAGTCGCTTCAGCACCGGGATCACGTCAGCGGCCCACGCACCCTCGATCAGGCGCTTCAGTTCCGAGAGGATGCGCTCCGGGGAGACCTCCGGCAGTCGCTCCCGATGCTCTGCAATCCACTGTCCCGTCCGCTCGTCGAGGCTGAGC
>JBGKDR010000474.1:0-5560 GCA_042954225.1 Parasynechococcus sp. | reverse complement strand
TTCGCGCCAGGGTGGAGCGCCGATGACCACCCGCGAAAGCCCGACCCTCAAGCGGTCCGCTCCCTCTGCCAGCGTTTGAATCTGCAGCCTGAGTGTTGTGCACTGATCGGCGACGCAGAGACGGACCTGGTCATGGCCAGGGATGCTGGCATCGCTGTCGTGCTGGGGTATCGCGGGGGCTGGCAGCGGCAGCCGCAGCTGACAACGAGTCCGCACTGCTTCGAACACTGGTCCGAGCTTGAGGTCATCGCTGACCCTTAAAGTTCCACGACTCAATGGGGCTGCATGGGCCGGTACGTCTTCACCTCTGAATCAGTCACGGAAGGCCATCCGGACAAAATTTGCGATCAGGTCAGTGACGCCGTTCTGGATGCTCTGCTGGCCCAGGATCCCGCCAGTCGCGTGGCCTGCGAAACCGTGGTGAACACCGGCCTCTGCATGATCACCGGTGAGGTGACCTCCAAGGCGCAGGTGGACTTCATCCATCTGGTGCGCAACGTGATCAAGGAGATCGGTTACAGCGGCGCCCGGGCCGGTGGCTTTGATGCCAACAGCTGTGCGGTGCTGGTGGCTCTCGACCAGCAGTCCCCCGACATCGCCCAGGGCGTGAACGAGGCCGACGACCACGCCGGGGATCCCCTGGATCTGGTAGGTGCCGGCGACCAGGGAATCATGTTCGGCTACGCCTGCAACGAGACACCCGAGCTGATGCCGTTGCCGATCAGCCTGGCCCACCGCCTGTCACGCCGCCTGGCCGAAATTCGCCACAACGGCACCCTGGGTTATCTGCTCCCCGATGGCAAGACCCAGGTGAGCGTCGTCTACGAAAACGACAAGCCCGTCGCGATCGACACGATCCTGATCTCAACCCAGCACACGGCTGAGGTGAATGGCATCAGCGATGAGCAGGGCATTCGTGAACAGATCACCAAGGACCTCTGGACCCACGTGGTGGAGCCTGCAACCGCCGATCTCGAGCTGAAGCCCGACCAGAGCGCCACCAAGTTCCTGGTCAACCCGACCGGCAAGTTCGTGGTGGGCGGCCCTCAGGGCGATGCCGGCCTCACCGGCCGCAAGATCATCGTGGACACCTACGGCGGCTATGCCCGACACGGCGGTGGTGCTTTTTCTGGCAAGGACCCCACCAAAGTGGACCGGTCGGCCGCCTATGCCGCGCACTACGTGGCCAAGTGCCTTGTGGCAGCAGGGCTGGCCGAACGGGCCGAAGTGCAGCTGAGCTACGCCATCGGCGTGGCCAAACCCGTCTCGATCCTGGTGGAATCCTTCGGCACCAGCAAACTCGGCAACGATGCCCTGACCGCTCTCGTCCAGGAGCATTTCGACCTGCGCCCCGGCGCCATCATCGAGACCTTCGGCCTGCGTGATCTGCCCCAGAAACGGGGTGGTCGCTTCTATCAGGACACCGCCGCCTACGGTCATTTCGGTCGCAATGACCTCAAGGCTCCATGGGAAAACGTTGACGCCAAAGCCGAGGAGCTCCGCGCCGTCGCCTGACTCCAGATCCATGCCACTGGCGCTGGGGATTGATCTCGGCACCAGTGGTGTCCGTGTGGCCGTGCTCGATCAGCACGGCGAGCTTTGTCACAGTGAAGCCACTGGCTATCGCTGCGGCCTTGAGCATCCCGAGGACTGGACGGTCGCCTGTACTGAGCTGATTCGTGCCATCCCGGACGCACTTCGCACGCAACTCAAGGCTGTCGCAGTCGATGGCACCTCGGGGACACTGCTGGCCTGTGATCAGGACGGCGAGCCCCTGGGTCCAGCGCTGCTGTATTCAGCGGCCTTCCCTGCCCATTCCAATCGCCTGCATCAACTTGTGGCAGGGGACAGCCCCGCGGCGAGCAGCAGCGGCAGCCTGGCCAGAGCGCTGGAGCTGCTGCAGCGCTACCCCTCCACCCGCCTGCTCCGCCACCAGGCCGACTGGATCAACGGCTGGCTGCTCCAGGACTGGCGCTGGGGAGAAGAAGGCAACAACCTCCGACTCGGCTGGGATCTCAGCACAGGCGGCTGGATCGATGCCTTGACGGCCGGCGCATGGCCGTCGCTCCTCCCATCGGTCCGGCCCAGCGGTCACAGGTTGGGCACCATCCCCAAGCAACGCGCGCAGGAGCTTCACCTGCCTGAGGGTCTGCAGCTGATCGCGGGAACAACGGATTCCAATGCAGCGGTTCTCGCCGCAACACCCGGAGCCGGGGATGGGGTGACGGTCCTGGGCACCACCCTTGTGTTGAAACAGTTCACAGACTCCCCCCTTCAGGGAGCCGGCATCACCCGTCACCGGGTGGGAGGACGTTGGCTCTGCGGCGGAGCCTCCAACGCGGGAGCTGGGGTGCTGAGACGATTTTTCAACGATGACGACCTCATCGAACTCAGCCGACAGATCGACCCCGAGCGAGACAGTGGCCTGGCGCTCCTCCCCCTTCCAGGACGAGGAGAACGCTTCCCTGTGGATGACCCGACCCTGGAACCGATCCTTGAACCGCGGCCGATCAGCGATGCCCTATTCCTGCATGGGCTCCTGGAAGGGCTGGCGCTGATCGAGGCAAGGGGCTGGAAACGTCTGCATAAGCTGGGCGCCCCAAAACCCCAACGGGTGATCTCTCTGGGCGGAGGAGCACGCAACCCCCAGTGGCGACGGATCCGAGAACGAATGCTGGGCTGCCCCGTGGTGAGCTGCCGACAACCGCCTGCAGCAGGCGTCGCAACACTCGCCCTTGCGGGCCTATCCCAGGCACAATCCAACAACCGTGTCGTGATCGATGCCAACCAAAATCCGTGATGGCCTGGCCATCGCCTTGTTCGTCGTTCTTGCCGGCTATGTCGGCTTCAGTGGTATCCGCCTAGGCCTGCTGCTCTGGCAACGCTTTGTCTGAGGGCCATCGAAACAAGCCATTCACTGCCAGAGTTGGCATCGCTCCAACTCCGCGACCTTCATGCCAGCAGATCCCCTCACCGAATCCGTCAGCGCGCGGATCTGTCGCCACATGAATGACGATCATGCTGAAGCCGTGATCGCTTACGCCAAGCATTACGGCGGTGTGGACAGTGCTGAATCGGCCCGCATGGTGGCGGTGCGGCCCGAAGCCATGGAGCTGGAGGTGGATGGATCCAGCCTCAAGATTGCCTTCGATCACACCCTGACCGACAGCGAAGATGCCCACCAAACCCTGGTGGCGATGTTGCGGGCCATGCCCAAACCCCAAAGCTGAAAGGGGAATCCTCTGCACAGACGATGTCTGTGAATGATCCATCAGATCAAGACTGCGGTGCATCAGCTGCTGATTGCACCGAGTTGTCCCATTTGTCGAAGCCTCTCCGCGGTGGCGGATCTGCCATGTGACCACTGCAGAGCGAGCTGCCAGCTCCCGGAGAGGGGTTTGCGCGGCCTGAGCCCGCTCCGCTGGTATGCACTCGGCCCCTACGACGGGGCCTTTCGCCACCTGCTTCTACAGCTGAAGAACAGAGAAGGAGCGAAGCGGGCCATCCCAGGATTGGCAGCTCTTCTCCACAGGCAGTTTCGCCCAGCGAAGGATGTCCAACTGGTGCCAATCCCCAGCTGGAAACGGACGGCATCCCTCCGCAATCCACTCCCGGAGCTGATCGCCCAAGGGTTGCAGCATCCTGTGCGGCCGCTGCTGATCCGGCCCCGTGCTGGGCTGAGTCAACACCGGCTCGGGCGCACGATGCGTCAGCGGAACATGCGCCAGGCGTTTGCGGTGCATGACGCCGAACCAGATCATCCGCTCTGGTTGGTCGATGACATCCTCACCACCGGCGCCACGGCCATTGCGGCACGCGATGCACTGATGAGCGCCGGGCATCGCGTGGAGGGACTTCTCTGTCTGGCCCGGACCCCTGCGATCAGGCGGTGATCTAAGATCACAGCGTCGTCAAGGCGACGTGCCGGGATAGCTCAGTTGGTAGAGCAGGCGACTGAAAATCGCCGTGTCCCCAGTTCAAATCTGGGTCCTGGCATTTCTACAAAGCATCCAGTGTCATTCATCTCACCAGATGCAGGCACCGATCGACTCTTCAACAATGCCGACAGCTTCGCGATGGTCTTTGACCGTCTCTGGAAGCAGATTGCGGCGTCAGCTCCTGCTGACTCTTCGCTGACACAGGACGACAAGGTCAACCAAGTGCTGGACGCCATGGCCGACCACCCCTTCCTGCAAAGCTCACCCGAGATGGCACGGCAAGTGGCCGATTTCCGAGTGCGGCTTCTGGATCTCAGCTGATCAGGCTGAGATCGGTTCATCGATCTCATCGAGAAACTCGTCGTCGGAGGAGGCCTCTGGTTCCTCGTCGTCCATCGAGGTGTGATCGACAAACAGTGACGGTTGACGTCCCTGCTGATCCAACGCCAGCCGATCACGGAGCACGCGCACTTTGCGCTCACTCGCATGGAGCAGATCACCGGTTTCGCTGGAGAAATCAGAGCCCGATGACGCAGCACTCAACCCCGACTCCACATCGGCGAGACGCTCCTCGAGAGCAATCACACGATCGGCAAGGGTCTCCACCACTTCGCTGAGACTCAGAAGTTGCGTGGACAGCAGCTGTTCAAACTCGGAGCGCTGAAACGATGTAGCCACGGCACTCGCCCTCGAATCGGGAAATTTCGCCGATGGTATCGATGCTGGCCTCCGTGTCCACGGAGGCATTGATCGAAGGGCAGGATGACTCCGTTGAACCATCGGAGTTGGTTTGCGACCTCTTCAATTGGCCAGGCTCAGCCTTTTCCAGGGTTGTCTGGGTTGTTTGGCCGTGATCTTCGCGGGGATGTTGAACCGAATCATGATCTCGGAGCTCGCCTTTCCAGCACTGCTGGTTGGTGGCGCCCTTGCGTTTGAGCAACTCATGGCTCCGGCGAGGGTTCTCTTCGGTCAGGTTTCCGATCGATGGAGCATTGGAGGGTTGCGACGAACGCCTTACATCTGGCTGGGGACTGCAGGCTTCTGCACGTTGGCCACCCTCTCGATTCCAGTGATCTTTGCGACAAGCACTGCCCTTGGGAGCGGGTCCACGACCTCCATCACCGGATGGGTGATGGCCTTGTGCGGTTTATTTGCTTTGTACGGGCTGGCGATTTCATCGGCATCGACCCCCTACCTGGCCCTCGTGATTGATCTCACCGACGAAGAGGAACGGCCAAGAGTCGTCGGAATTATTTGGTGCATGCTCACCGTCGGGATCATTGTCGGGGCGATTGCCATTTCTATCTCCACGCGTTCGCTCGACGGCGTTCGTGATCCCGTGGTTCTGCAAAGCACGCTTCAAGGTTTCATGAATCGTGTCGCCCTCGTCATTGGGGGGATTGTTCTCCTGGCAACGGTGGGGATCGAGCCTCAAAAACACCAGTCCCCGCAAGCTGGAGCATCCGCCCCAGACGACCAACGCGTGACGCTGAAGCAATCCTGGGCCTTGATCCGCTCGAGCCGGCAGATTCTGATCTTCTTTTGCTTCCTGCTCTGTTTCACCCTCGGGCTGTTTCTTCAGGACCCGATCCTCGAAAGTTACGGCGCAGAAGTGTTTGGCA
>JBGKDR010000473.1:0-1361 GCA_042954225.1 Parasynechococcus sp. | reverse complement strand
TGATTGTCAATAAAAAAGCCACAGCGTGAGCTGTGGCTTCTCAAAACTCCCCGGGCGGGATTCGAACCTGCGACCAATCGATTAACAGTCGACCGCTCTACCGCTGAGCTACCGAGGAATGGGACCCGAAGAACCTACAGGCTCGGCCTTCCGTCCCGCAAGCAACGTCGGACTTCGTCACTGCTTTTCCAGGGTTCGATGCGTCCATGGCGCATCCGTGCGGCTCCATCGGCATGGTCGAGTTCCTCCAGGCGATGGGTGATCCAGAGTGCGCGCATCGGTGCTGCTTGGTCATGGCACAGGGCTTTCACGGCGTTCAGGACCGTGGCCTGGCTCTCAGGGTCCAGCAGTGCCGTCGGTTCGTCGAGCAAGAGCAGGTCGGCGTCGCTGGCGAGGGCCCCGGCAATGGCCAGGCGCTGTTTCTGGCCACCGCTAAGAGTGTGAATCGGTCGTGAGCCCATCCCTTCAAGACCAAGCTGGTGCAGCAGGGTCTGAATCCGTTGTTGGCGCACGGTCTTGGGTGTCTCTGGCTTCATCCCCAAGAGAAGATCGCTGCCGCAGCTGGGCAGCAGTAGCTGGTGGTCTGGGTTCTGGAACACCAGAGCGGCACGAAGCTGTCGCGTCACCTGACCCGACTCGGGTTCAAGCAGCCCGGAGAGCAGCCGGAACAACGTGCTTTTGCCGCTGCCGTTGCTGCCCACCAGCATCCAGAGACCAGGCCGTGGAATGCTCAGCGAACAGCGGTCGAGCGCCAACTTTCCTCCAGGCCAGCGGAAACTGACCTGATCGAGCAGCAGCGTCGATTCGTTTGTGTCAGGAATCAAATGAGAAGCCCGGGCGCTTGCTTCCGCCTGCCGCTGCAGTCTTCTCATAAAGCTGAACGGCGAGAACTTCACTGATCAGCACCGTCACCTTCTTTCCCTCCACTTTCTCGCAGGTGAGCTCGAGCATCCTGGGCTGGCCCTGCTCGAGTGCCTGGCGGATCTGTTGGTAGAGCGCTTCAGCGTCCCCCGACTCCTTGCGCTGCACCGAGACCGGGACAGGGCTCATGCGCAGGGCCAATTCGATGACGTACACGGAAGACTTCGCGTCGAATGGCCATCTTCGCGGAGACCGACGGTGTCCCGAGGTTCATGGGTGCGCATTTCTACTCATCGTTCGTCTGCAGGTGCGGACAGCCGCCCCAGAGCTGCTCGAACCCCCTAAGCTCGCGATGTAACGCTTCATGAAGCGCCTCTCATGACGATCGCTGTAGGACGCGCGCCTCAGCGGGGATGGTTTGACGTCCTCGATGACTGGCTCAAGCGCGACCGCTTCGTTTTTGTCGGCTGGTCCGGCATTCTTCTGTTCCCAACGGCCTA
>JBGKDR010000472.1:0-10230 GCA_042954225.1 Parasynechococcus sp. | reverse complement strand
GCCGAAGGCAGCGTTGAGGCCATCACCGAACGGATCACCGCCGTGTTGAGTTGACCCGCGTGGTACTGTTGCCGTTTGGAAATTTGGAGAGCCACGCCTCATGAAGGTGCGCGCCTCAGTCAAGAAAATGTGCGACAAGTGTCGGGTGATTCGTCGCCACGGCCGGGTGATGGTGATTTGTCCCAACCCGAAGCACAAGCAGCGCCAAGGCTGAAGCCTGACTGCATTGCCTAACAACGCTACGCAGCTGATTTCAGAACTGCGCAGCACACCCTTCCGCCTCCGATCCCACGGAGGCTTCTGTCCTTCCTCGATTGAATCTCCGTGGCACGGATCGCCGGCGTTGACATTCCCCGCGACAAGCGGATCGAAGTCTCCCTCACCTACATCTATGGAATCGGCCTGACGCGGGCCAAGACCATCCTCGCCCAGACGGGTGTGAACCCTGACATCCGCGTCAAGGACCTCGAGGATGGCGACATCCAGAAGCTTCGTGAAGCCACCGAGGGATACACCATCGAAGGTGATCTGCGCCGCCAGGAGGGCATGGCCCTCAAGCGTCTGCAGGACATTGGCTGCCTGCGCGGACGTCGTCACCGCATGAGCCTGCCCGTCCGTGGCCAGCGCACCCGTACCAATGCGCGGACCCGTCGCGGTGCACGCAAGACCGTGGCCGGCAAGAAGAAGTAAGGCCCAACCGCCTCGCTCTGAGGCAACCCTGATCACACAGCCCCAGACATCGCTCGGCCCATGGCCAAAACAGCTAAGAAATCCGGCCCCAAGAAGGCCAAGCGCAATGTGCCCAACGGCGTTGCGCACATCCAGAGCACCTTCAACAACACCATCGTTTCCATCACCGACACCGCTGGTGAGGTCATTGCATGGTCATCCGCAGGCGCCAGCGGATTCAAAGGGGCCCGTAAAGGCACTCCCTTCGCTGCACAGACCGCCGCTGAAGCGGCTGCCCGTCGCGCCCTCGATCAGGGAATGCGGCAGATCGAAGTGCTGGTCCGTGGCCCCGGCTCAGGACGTGAAACCGCCATTCGCGCCCTCCAAGTGGCTGGCCTTGAAATCACGCTGATTCGTGACGTCACACCGCTGCCCCATAACGGTTGCCGCCGGCCCAAGCGCCGTCGCGTCTGAACCAGAACAGTTTTTATCGGTTCCCGCTCCCTATTCCGCATCAGACCGTGCTGCAGTACCAGATTGATCGCATCGAGCATCAGGTTGCCGAGGATCGCGCCCAGAACGGCGTGTTCCTCATCGGCCCCCTGGAGCGTGGCCAGGCCACGACCCTGGGCAACTCGCTGCGGCGTGTGCTGATGGGCGGCCTGGAAGGCAGTGCTGTCACCGCCATCCGGATCGCCGGTGTCAACCACGAGTACGCCACCGTCCCCGGCGTTCGTGAGGATGTTCTGGACATCCTGCTGAACTGCAAGCAGCTCTCGGTCAACAGCCGTTCCGCTGAGCTCGAGATCGGTCGCCTCGTTGTTGCCGGCCCTGCTGAGGTCACAGCCAGTGATCTGCAGTTCTCCTCCCAGGTGCAGGTGGTTGACGGCAATCGCCCGATCGCCACGGTGGCTGAAGGCCACAGCCTGGAAATTGAAGTCCACGTTGAGCGGGGTGTTGGCTACCGCCCTGTCGACCGACACATCGAGGACACCACAGCCATCGACCTGCTGCAGATCGATGCTGTGTTCATGCCGGTGCGTCGGGTGAATTTCACCATCGACGAAACCGCCGTTGCTGAAGGGGGATCAGCCCGCGAGCGTCTGCGGATTGAAATCGTCACCGATGGCTCCATCACCCCCGATGACGCCCTGGCTCAGGCCGCGAATCAGCTGATCGAGCTGTTCCAGCCCCTGGCAACGGTCACGCTGGTTGAGGAGCCCGGTGTTGAACCGGAACCCTCGGCTGAAGCCCAGATTCCTCTGGAAGAGCTGAATCTGTCGGTACGCGCCTACAACTGTCTGAAGCGCGCTCAGGTCAACTCCGTGTCTGACCTGATGGGCTTCAGTTACGAAGATCTGCTGGAGATCAAGAACTTCGGGTCGAAGTCGGCCGATGAAGTGATCGAAGCTCTCGAGCGGATTGGCATCTCCATTCCCCAAAGCCGCACCTCGGCTTGATCACGTCAGCCTGATCAACACACCGTTCCGCTAACGCTCTCTTCGAACCCATGCGTCACCAATGCCGAGTACCCCAGCTGGGTCGCCCAGCTGACCAGCGCAAAGCCATGCTGCGCGCGCTGACCACGCAGCTGATCCGTGAAGGTCGTGTCACGACCACCAAGGCCCGTGCCAAAGCTCTGCGTGACGAAGCCGAACGCATGATCACCCTCGCCAAGGACGGCAGCCTTGCCTCCCGCCGCCGCGCTCTGGGGTACATCTACGACAAGCAGCTGGTGCACGCTCTGTTCGACAAGGCACCCGATCGCTACAGCGATCGCAAGGGTGGTTACACCCGCATCACCCGCACGGTCCCCCGTCGTGGTGACAATGCCGAAATGGCCATCATCGAATTGGTCTGAGTTCGTCGGTCACCCTGACCTTTGAACCAACAGCCCTCGTCTGCATCAGCTCGTTCAGCGGTCCGGCGGATCGCTCTGAGCCTGCAGTACGAGGGTTCTTCATTTTGTGGCTGGCAACGCCAATCCAATGGCCACAGCGTTCAGGCCGAACTTGAGCGTGCCATCCAGCAACTCGAGCCGCTGCCGACCCTGCAGACCTTTGCCGCGGGTCGCACGGACACCGGCGTCCATGCGGCAGGCCAGGTGGTGCATTTCGATTGCAGTGAAAGGATCCCTGCCCGGAAGTGGGCCCCAGCGCTCAATGGTCGTCTACCTGCCAGCATTCGCGTCCGCGAATCCGTGGCTCGTCCAGCGGACTGGCATGCCTGCTATTCAGCCACCTACAGGCGTTACCGCTACACCATCTACAACGGACGCCGGCCCAATCTGTTTTTGAGCCCCTGGAGCTGGCACCGCTATCAGCTGCGCCTGGACCATGAGCGCATGCAGCAGGCCCTCGAGAGCATGCTTGGGCTTCACGACTTCACGGCCTTCATGCGTGCCGGCAGTCGCCGGGCCCATGCCAGAACGACCATCCAGGAGGTGGCCGTTCACAGAGAGGGTGATCTTCTGCGGGTTGAAATTCAAGCCAGCGGCTTCCTCTACGGCATGGTGCGCCTGTTGATGGCGCAGCTGGTGGCCGTGGGTGAACGACGCCTGAGTCCGGCGGACTTCGAACAGCGCTGGAGGCTGCGCCGACGCGATCTGGTCAAAGAAGCAGCCCCGCCCCATGGCCTCTGCCTGCTCCGTGCTGGGTATGCGACGGAGATCTTCAGCAAAGCCGGCTGGTACGATTGCCAACCGTGGTTTTTTCTCGCTGAAAGCGATCCTCCTCCGGATCCGCAGACCTAGCCGAGAACAACCAACCAGGATCTCTGAGCAGTCCTGATCGTCAAAAATCAGGCACCGTCAAAGAGTAAGCTCGATCTTTGAGCTTCAGTCAGGTCCGGCTTCGGACCGGACCCTTCTGCCCAGCTCCGCTGTTTTTGGCGGGGCACCTCCGAACCGGCCTGCCGGCGCGATGAACAAGACCTCACTTCCCCCGATTGATTCGATCGACCGCCAGTGGTATCTGGTGGACGCCGAAAATCAGACCCTCGGTCGCCTTGCCACCGAAGTCGCTGCGGTTCTGCGCGGCAAGAACAACCCCAGCTTCACCCCCCACATGGACACGGGTGATTTCGTGGTGGTCGTTAACGCTGAAAAGATCAAGGTCAGCGGCCGCAAGCCTCAGCAAAAGCTGTACCGCCGCCACTCCGGTCGTCCGGGTGGGATGAAGGTGGAGACCTTCGAAGCCCTGCAGGAACGCATCCCTGAGCGGATCGTCGAGAAGGCCATCAAAGGCATGCTTCCCCACAACGCCCTTGGGCGTCAGATGTTCCGCAAGCTCAAGGTCTACAAGGGCAGCGAGCATCCCCATGCCGCCCAGCAGCCCCAGCCCCTCAAGCTTGATCCCGCCGCTTCCGCCCAATGAGCACCAATTCCGTCGTCTACTGGGGCACCGGCCGCCGCAAGACTTCCGTCGCCCGAGTCCGTCTCGTCCCCGGCAATGGAACGATCACCATCAACGGTCGTCCCGGTGACAACTATCTGAACTACAACCCCGCGTACATCGCTGCGGTCAAGGCTCCTCTGGACACCCTTGGTCTCACCACCGAGTACGACGTTCTGGTGAACGTGCGTGGTGGTGGACTCACCGGTCAGGCCGGCGCCATCAAGCAGGGTGCAGCCCGCGCTCTTTGCGAACTGTCCGCCGACAACCGCAAGCCGCTCAAGGTCGAAGGCCACCTCAGCCGTGACCCCCGCGCCAAGGAACGTCGCAAGTACGGCCTCAAGAAAGCCCGTAAGGCTCCTCAGTTCTCCAAGCGCTGATTCAGCCGCTTGCTCTGTTTCCGCTTCAGACCTCAACAACCATGCCCAAGCCCGAGATTCATCCCACCTGGTATCCCGATGCCAAGGTGATCTGCAACGGCGAAGTGGTGATGACCACTGGCTCCACTCAGCCGGAGATTCACGTCGACGTCTGGAGCGGCAATCACCCCTTCTTCACTGGCACCCAGAAGATCCTCGACACCGAGGGTCGTGTGGACCGCTTCATGCGCAAGTACGGCATGGGTGGCAAGAAGAAGGACGACGCCAACTCCTGAGTGTTGTTTGAACACGAGGCATGGACGCCTCGAACCTGATTGAGCGGCTCGAAGCGGCATCGGCCAGTTTTCGCTCCCTGGAGCGCCAACTGGCCGATCCAGATGTCGCATCCGACCCCAAGCGGCTTGAGACGATCGCCAGGGAGCGCTCTCGTCTTGAGCCACTTGTCATTGATTTCGACGCGCTGCAGCAGCTGGAGAAAGAGCATGCTGACGCAAAGCAACTTCTGAAGGACAGCCGTGGCGATCAGGCCATGGAGTCTTTGGCGCAGGACGAGCTGACCCTGCTGGATCAACAACGACAGGTGTTGATTGAACGGCTGACCCTGGCCTTGCTGCCGCGGGATCCCCGCGATGAACGCAGTGTCATGCTGGAAATCCGTGCCGGCGCCGGTGGCGATGAGGCCTGTCTCTGGGCCGGAGACCTCGCCCGGATGTACGAGCGCTATAGCCAGAAGACCGGATGGTCTGTCCAAGCCGTCAGCAGCACCGATGCTGATCTGGGTGGATTCCGCGAACTGATCCTGTCCGTCAAAGGCGACAGCGTCTTCAGTCAACTCAAATTCGAAGCCGGGGTGCACCGGGTTCAACGCGTCCCCGCGACCGAATCCCAGGGACGCGTGCACACCTCAACCGCCACCGTCGCGGTGATGCCCGAAGCGGATGCGGTGGAGGTTCAACTGGACCCCAAAGACCTTGAGATCAGCACCGCTCGATCCGGTGGCGCCGGCGGCCAGAACGTCAACAAAGTGGAAACCGCGGTGGATCTGCTCCACAAACCCACGGGCATCCGTGTGTTCTGCACCCAAGAGCGCTCACAGCTTCAAAACCGCGAACGCGCTCTGGAGATCCTCCGGGCCAAGCTGCTGGAACGTGAACTGGCTGCCGCCGCAGAGCGTGAAAGCAGCGATCGACGTGCCCAGGTCGGCAGTGGCGACCGATCCGAAAAGATTCGGACTTACAACTACAAGGACAACCGAGCCACGGATCACCGTCTTGGACGCAACTTCTCCCTGGATCCTGTGCTGGAGGGACAACTGGAGGATCTGATCGGTGCCTGCCAGGCCGAGGAACAACGCCAGAAACTCGCTGCCCTCAGCGACCAGGAAGAGAACTGAAAACGGCGAACCTGGTCCGGACCTTCAAAGGCCGATCACGTATTTAGCCCATTCCTGATGATGTCCAGCGTGGATCTGTCGAGTGGCCTCAAAGCTGAGGCTGCTCGGAGGGCGGCGGGGAACGTGCATCAGTGGCATGCCAGCCTCCTTGGGAGTGCGATTGCCTTTCCGCACATTGCAACTGAGACAGGCGGTGGTGACGTTCTCCCAGGTGTCGGACCCACCGCGGCTGCGTGGAACGACGTGGTCCATCGAGAGCTGATCGTTGCTGCTTCCGCAGTACTGGCAGGTGTGATGGTCGCGCTGAAACAGATTCCGGCGCGTGAGGGGGAGTTGCCGGAAGGGGATCTTCACGTACTGGCGAAGACGAATCACTGTCGGGGGGTGAGTTCCCCGTCGAATTTCACGGTCAGCGTCATACTCCAGGCCTTCGGCCTTGCCCTTGAGCGTCATCACCATGGCCCGACGCCATGTCGTGATGTTCAGCGGCTCGTATGACGCATTAAGGACGAGAACCTGGCCCATGCCAGCTCCCAGCTAGACCGGCATGCTAACGACGATCCGCTGTTCTGCCTGGTGACGACGATCACCAAACCGCGATGACTGCCCTCGATCCGCGCCAGCGGGCCTGGGTCGAAGTCGCCCCACGGGCCATCGAAGCCAACGCTCGAACCCTGTGCGATCACCTCGGCTCCCACACCACGCTGATGGCCGTGGTCAAGGCCGATGGTTATGGCCACGGCGCCGAGACCGTCGCCCGTTCCGCATTGCGGGGTGGCGCCACATCCCTTGGTGTAGCGACGTTGGCAGAGGGTCTGGAGCTGCGTCGGGCAGGCCTGGACGTACCGATCCTGTTGCTCGGCAATCTCACTGAGGTCGACCAGCTGCGAACCTGCCTGGACTGGCGCTTGATGCCGACCCTGAGTCGTGCGGAGGACATCAAGATCGCCCAGCACCTGGCGAGCGACAGCGGTCGCCGATTCGCGGTGCAACTCAAGCTGGACACCGGCATGACCCGCCTGGGTTGCGCCTGGCAGGAGGGGCCCGAACTCGTGGATTTGATCCATGGTCAGGCGGATCTCCAGCTCTGTGGCCTGTACAGCCATCTGGCCTGCGCCGACGGAGACCCCAGCGGTGACGACGGCCGATTCACCGAGCTGCAGCAGCAACGCTTCAAGGATGTGATCGATCAGCTGCCGGGTCGGGGGCAGGATCTCTGCTGCCATCTGGCGAATTCAGCGGGCACCCTGCAGAGCAGAGACCTGCATCACGACATGGTGCGGGTGGGACTTGCCTTGTACGGCCATCCACCGGCAGATCATCTGGCGCACAGGTTGAACCTGCAGCCGGCCCTGAGCGTCAAAGCCCGCGTCACATTTCTGCGCACCATTGAGCAAGGGGTCGGTGCCAGCTACGGGCGACGTTTCATCAGCCAGCGGCCGAGCCGCCTGGCGGTGGTGGCCATCGGTTATGCCGATGGTGTGGTCAGGGCCCTCAGCAACCGCATCGATGTTCTCCACCAGGGGCAACGGCTCCGGCAGGTGGGTGCGATCACGATGGATCAATTGCTGGTGGATGTCACCGATGCACCCGATGTGCGCCCCGGTGACATCGTCACCCTGCTGGGGGTGGACGGGAACCAGGCCGTCACCCCTCAGGACTGGAGCACACGCTGCGACTCCATCCCCTGGGAAATTCTCTGTGGTTTCAAACGACGTCTGCCACGGGTCGAGATCTGACGTCAGACCGTGGGGTTGATACGATGGTGCCGCCGCTGGAGAGGTGGCTGAGTGGTTGAAAGCGGCTCCCTGCTAAGGAGTTACAGGAGGCAACTTCTGTCGAGGGTTCGAATCCCTCCCTCTCCGTTCCAGACTGTGATCAACCTGTCAGGCCTTGTCAGACAAGGCTCGACAGAGGTTGGGTAGCAGCGACTCATCCCGCGCGCGATCGGGTCCCGAGCCAAACGCCACCACAAGCATCGGAGCTTGCTCTGGCTGCTCCAGCCATGCAGCATCATGGCGAGCCTGACTCATCCACCCGGCCTTGCTCCAGAGCCGGGACCCATCGGGAAGTCCCTCGCCGAGGAAGCCATCGACCTGATTTTCAGGATCGGCTTTGCGCTGCTGGGGATCAAGCGAACGATCGAGCAGATCGCGCAGGCGACGACAGGCGGGCGGCGACACGATCGCACCCGTCATCACCGCCTCCATCAGGCGTGCAATCGCAGCCGTCGAGAGGGCATTGCGGTTGCTGTTATCCGCGCCGTAGAACACCTTTTCTCGGCCGTAGGGCCCCTCGGACCAGGTCTTCTGGCAGCAGTTGACCCCCTCGAGCTCAGGCCATCCCAGCGATGCGAGCCACGTATTCACCATCCGGCGCTGTTGCGTCCAGGCGTTCCAACCCGGTGCAGCAAGCTCCGGGCCACTGGTGGTTCCAGTCAACAGATCCACGATCAGACCGGTGGCGTCGTTGCTGGAGTCGGCGATCATGTCGCGCAGTGCCCGCTGGAGCTCATCGCTGTCGGGGATCAGGTCCTTCTGGAGCCATTGCTCAGCGGCCACGGCGTAGACGAGCTTGACGACGCTGGCGGGGTAATGAAGCCGCTGTTCATTCCATCCGGCCCCGGATCCCCTGCCCGGTTCCGGCGCACCGTCCTCGTAGCGGATCCAGGTGACGGAGAGACTGTTGCGCAACCCCGGGCGCCCGTCGGCATCCAACTGATCCAGGACCGAGTCCAACCGGCTCTCCATGGCAGGGTCCGGGCGGTAGAACGCCATGGTGCATGCATCAGTCCATGGCGACCTTAAGCACCCTGCTCGCTCCGGAGCTGGCCCAGCCGGGCAGTCGCTGGGAGCTGCGACGGGATGTCAACGGCTACGCCCGGGCCCGTGGGGATGGACTGGCGACCCAGGCCTCGGCCGGGCGCGGATTTCGCGTCCTTCGCCGTGAGGATGGGCGCTTGCAGGTGGAGCTGCTTGAAGACGGCTACCGCTGCTGGCTGGCTCTGGACGACGTCGTCGGCCGCGCCGCCGGACGGGGACCATGGTCTCCTCAACTGCTCCAGGCCAACCAGATCGCGCAAAGACTTCCCGCCGTGCTGGCCTGGACAGAGCAGGCCGAGCAGCAGTCGAATGTCTACCTGTGGGGTGGCACCACCCCTCCGGACATGGATTGTTCCGGATTGATCCAGTCAGCCTTCGCCAGCCAGGGCATCTGGATCCCCCGGGATGCCTATCAACAGGAGCGTTTCTGCACACCGGTGGCCGTCAGGCCCGGTGATCACCGCCTGCTCAGGCCCGGTGATCTGCTGTTCTTCGGCACGCCGCGACGTTGCACCCATGTGGGCATTCACCTCGGCGGTGGCCGCTACCGCCACAGCTCCGGACGCGAACACGGTCGCAACGGCATTGGCGTGGACAGCATTCACCCAAGCGACCGTCATCCGGTCGCTACCCACTACCGCCAGGAGCTGCGCGGGGCAGGTCGCGTGACCCGCTGCCACGACGGCAGCCACCTGCCCTGAAGCAGCAGAACCAGCCCGATTAAGTTGTGTCGATCTTCTGACTCCGGCATGAGCGCACCCCTGGATCTATCGGTGGTGGTGCCGCTTTACAACGAAGAAGAGAGCCTGCCCCACCTGGTGGAGCAACTGCTGACGGCACTGCGACCGACCGGCGAGCGCTTCGAACTCGTGCTCGTGAACGACGGCTCCAGCGATCGAACCGCTGCCGTACTTGAGGAACTCTGCGCCGAGGTCCCGGAGCTGGTGGGCGTCCTGCTGCGCAAGAACTACGGACAGACCGCTGCCATGTCCGCTGGGTTTGATGTCTCTCAGGGAGAGGTGATCGTCAGCCTGGACGGAGACCTGCAGAACGATCCAGCCGACATTCCGATGCTGCTGGCCAAGCTGCGGGAGGGGTATGACCTGGTGAGTGGCTGGCGTCACCAGCGGCAGGATGCGGCCCTGCAACGCAAACTCCCGTCCAAGATCGCCAATCGCCTGATCGGACGCGTGACCGGAGTCCGGCTTCATGACTACGGCTGCTCGCTCAAGGCGTACAGCCGCGACGTGCTCTCAGACATGCGCCTCTACGGAGAGCTTCATCGCTTTCTGCCGGCCCTTGCCTTCATCGAAGGGGCACGGATCACTGAGGTGAAAGTCAATCATCGGGCGCGACAGTTCGGCAGCAGCAAGTACGGCATCGACCGCACCTTCCGGGTGCTGATGGACCTGCTGACGGTCTGGTTCATGAAGCGCTTCCTGACCCGACCGATGTATGTCTTCGGCTTCGGGGGACTGATCGCCATCCTCCTGAGTCTTGTCGCCAGCAGTTATCTGCTGGCCGTGAAGGTGATGGGAGGCGATATCGGCAACCGACCTCTGCTGACCTTGGCC
>JBGKDR010000471.1:0-1829 GCA_042954225.1 Parasynechococcus sp. | reverse complement strand
ACGCCGGAGACCCCAAGCACTGCAGCCGTCCAATCCATCGGCTGAAGAGGCTGACCGCGCCATCGCGCGATGGCGACGGCCATCAGCGGTGCAGTGCTCATCAAGGTCACGCCCGGTCCAACGGGCAGGGTCTTGAAGACCTGTTGCTGCAACAGAATTCCCAGGTTGGTTCCGAGAACCGTGGCCGTGATGATTCTGGTTTTCAAGCCAATGGCCTGAAGCCCCTGGATGGGCAGGTGTCGGCACCAGATTGGTAACAGGGCGACGGTGCCTCCGAGCAGACGGATGGCGGCACTGTCCAATGGCGTGAAGGCACCATCAATCAGCACGCTCCGGGCCACGAAGGCACCGACCAGACCGCTGAGCACAGCCCCGAATGCCAGCAGAAACCCTGCTCGGTTGCTGACTCCGGCGGTCTGATCTGGTGATCCAGACCGAGCGATCATCAGGACTGCAGCTGCGACGAGCAAGGCCCCGGCAAAATCCGTGACCGTGAGCGGATCACCCTGGATCAACGGAGACCCCAGGCTGGCAAGCACTGGTCCGGTCGCTTCCAGGGTCAGGGTCCGTCGTGTGCCGATGCGTCGCAGGGCAGCCAGATAAAGACTGTCGCCGAGGGCAATGCCGATGGCCCCACTGACAAACAGCGCAGCCACGGCCATAGGTTGCTCTCGCCAAGGAACCCCAAGCAGCACCGGGAGAAACAACAGGGTGGCCAGTCCGTTCTTCAGTCCATTCAGCTGAACAGCTGTGGCGTGGCAGCTGAGTGACCTCCACAGCCCACTGGCCAGGGTCCACAGCAGTGCGGCGGACAGGGCGGCCACTTCACCAGACATGTCCGTTGCCGCTGCGTTTCGTTCAGCTCAACAGCGCAGTGCAGAACTGAACCCGGAGGCCACACTATGGGCAAAGCCTGCGGTTGATGGCGAATCTGTTGGTTGACCTGTTGTCTCAGGTCAGTGGTCAGTGGACATTGAACCTGGAATCCAAGGTTCCCAGGACGGAGCTGTACGAAAAGCGCATCGCCTCATCCAAGCCCTCCCTGGGCTTTTTCGTCCTTTTGATCAGTTCCAGTGTGATCGCCACATTGGGCTTGATCTCCAACAGCACAGCTGTGGTGATTGGGGCCATGATCGTGGCGCCATTGATGGACCCGATCCTCAGTCTTGCTTTTGGGATTTCCGTTGCGGATGGTCGTCTGATCAAACGATCCGCCGTCACCGTCCTCCTTGGTGTTGCGGGTGTTGTCTTCACCTCAGCACTGATCAGTCTGTTCCTCGGGGTCTCCCACGTTCAGTCGGAAATCACAGCGCGTACATCCCCCAATTTGATTGATTTGGGGATTGCCATTGCGGCTGCTGTCGCAGGGTCCTTCGCCATGACCCGTGAGCGGCTGTCCAATTCGATTGCCGGTGTTGCTATTGCTGTGGCCTTGGTGCCACCTCTCTGCGTCAGTGGCATTGGTCTGACCCTTGGTTCTGAAATGGTCGCTGTGTTCGGAAGGGGCACGGTCGCCGGGCTGACCAACCAGATTGCCGAAGGTTCGTTTCTGCTGTTTCTCGCCAACCTGATCGGCATCACCGTGGCCAGTCTTGTGGTTTTTCTGATTCAGCAGTACGGGTCATTGATGCGCTGTTGGAAAAATCTTCTGATCTGGTTCGGCCTGTTGGGGTTGCTTTGTATCCCCTTGTCCTCCGCGTTGCATGACTTCAGTGTGAGTCAGGTCATGGATGCGGAATTTCGCAGTTTCAAGTCGGGCAATATCAAAACTTTTGTGCTGACGAAGAACAACCCCCGCGTGTGGTCCAGGGTCAGACTTCTCTACAGCA
>JBGKDR010000470.1:0-1003 GCA_042954225.1 Parasynechococcus sp. | reverse complement strand
CCCGACATTGGGGTTTGGCACAAAGATCACCTGACGCTGCCGCAGGCGAAGGTTCTGTTTCAGCCAGGGGGTCATCACGCGTCGCTCGAGCAGCGCCTGGTAAGAGCCATCGGCGATGGCCCGTTCAAATCCCAGGGCGATCGCCTCCGCCAGGGCGTCGTTGCCGGGATTCACATAAAAAAAGCCGGCAAACGGATAGGCGATCAGCAGATGGGGCTCAATCTCGATGTTGTCGGACCATTTGGCAGCGGTCGGCTGCTGAACCTGCAGATCCCCGATCCCCTGGGGGAACAGCTCCACCCGCTGTTCAGCCACCAGCCGAAACAGGTATTGCGGCGGCGCTGCATAGGTGCGCAGTCCCGAATGATCGAAGAGTGCGAGTTCGCTCCAGCCCTGGCCCTGGAGCAGGGTGACGCGACGCAAGTCGGCCAGATTTTGCACCGCACTGAGCCTGGCCAGACTCTTGCGATGGGTCCAGCCCACCCGCAGTCCCAACAAGCCACCACTGATCGGAATCGGAATCGCTCGCAGCCGTTGGTTGAGCGCAGGGCCGGCCCCGTAGACCCCGACGGTGATGGCCTGGGGGTTTTGCGTTCCAGAGCGTGCCCCGCTGGCCAGGGCATCCACGGCGGCATCCTGGGCGATCGGCGATGCGGAGAAGCCGATGGCATGGGGAACACCGCTGCGCTCCATCACCAGACGCAGCAGCTGAATCTTGAAACTGTCCTTGTTGTCCGCCAAGCCGCGGCCCAGGACAACGGGAAGGGTGCCCGCGGGGAGCAGGCTGACCTCCTCAGCCGTGAGGTCATTCAGCTGGTCCACGGACAGCCGCCCCTGGGAAAAGCGCGGCCGAATGGCGATATAGGCGATCAACAGCACGAGGACGCTGATCAACAGCGAGATCACCGTGATGTCGCCGAAGTGGGGCGAGCCCTTGGTGGTGGACGCGGGCGGCGGGGTCATCAGGGAATGATCAGATAGACGCCAAGGAACGTGAGAGCGA
>JBGKDR010000469.1:0-2620 GCA_042954225.1 Parasynechococcus sp. | reverse complement strand
CCCGGCAAGGAAGTCCGCCCGGGCGTGTACACCGGCCTGAACGTGGCCGCCAACTGGGACAAGATCAATGTCAGTGGCCCGGTTTACGTGGGAGGCATGACCAAGATCGAGGACGGCGCCACCATCGTGGGACCGAGCATGATCGGACCCAGCTGCCACATCTGCGAAGGCGCTGTGATCGACAACTCGATCATTTTCGATTATTCCCGCATCGGAGCCGGCGTTCAGCTCGTCGAAAAGCTGGTGTTCGGTTGCTACTGCGTTGGCAAGGACGGCAACCACTTCGACCTGCAGGAAGCTGCCCTCGACTGGCTGATCACCGATGCACGTCGGCAGGACTTGGTGGAGCCCTCACCCCAGCAGAAAGCCATGGCTGAACTGCTGGGTACGGACCTCACTCAGGCAGCGAGCTGAGGCCTGCCCCATCAAGAATCCGTGGGATGCGGTCCTCGGCCTTGATGGCCATGAGGTGAACCCCCTGGACGATGCCGAGATAACGGCGCACCTGTTCCGCCGCGATTGCAATTCCTTCCTCAGCGGGGTTGTCGGAGCGATCCAGACGTTCGATCAGAGCATCGGGAATGCAGGCTCCCGGCACCATGCGATTGATGAACAGGGCATTTTTGGCTGACTTCAGCAGAAAGACGCCCGCCAGAACCGGCAACTCCATCGGACCCGCCAGATCTCTCTGAAAACGCTCCAGCGCCGCTGGATCCATCACCATCTGGGTTTGCACAAAACGGGCCCCTGCCTCTCGTTTGCGGGTCAAACGGCGCTGGAGTCCGCTCCAACTGCGGGAATGGGGGTCAGCCGCACAGCCATGGAAGAAATCCGTGGCGCCGTCAATCAGATTCTCTTTCACTGGGTCACGGCCTGCATTGAAGGCCGTCACCTGCTGGATCAGCTTGACGGATTCGTACTCATTAACGGGGCGAGCATCGGGCTGATCGCCCGCCCTGACAGGGTCACCGGTCAGGCACAACAGGTTTCGGATGCCCAGGGCATGGGCGCCGAGCAGGTCGCCCTGAAGACCGATCCGATTGCGATCACGGCATGCCAACTGCCAGACCGGCTCCAGACCAGCATCCATCAGCAGCCGACAGACGGCCAGGCTGCTCATGCGCATCACCGCACGGCTGCCATCGGTGACATTCAAGGCGTGGACGCGACCCCGCAGGTGCTCGGCCATCGCCAGGGTATGGGAGGGATCGCCTCCTCGCGGGGGCATCACCTCGGCGGTGACCACCATCGCCCCTTGTTCAACGGCGCTTTGAAGCGCAGACGCCAAAGTCGATTCCGTCTCAGCAGCCCACTATGCAGGATCGGGATCAGTGATTGGACCTAGACTTCAGCAACCGAGGGGTTGGGTCATGGCATCGGCATCATCTGACTCTCTCAACATGGCCCTGTCCGGCCGAGAGATCGAGATCATCGAACTGGTTGCGGAAGGACTGACCAATCAGGAAATCGCAGACCGCCTCACCATCAGTAAGCGAACAGTGGACAACCACGTGAGCAATGTCTTCACCAAGACAGGCTCCAAAAATCGCGTGGCCCTGCTGAACTGGGCCATGGACAACGGCAAGATCTGCCGTGACGGGTTTAATTGCTGCGCCCTTCCAGAACACGAGGCCCCCTGACCCTCAGGGAACTGACAACGGGTTCAGGCAACACCTCCAGGGAACACTGGGACAACGGAATCTCGAATAGATCGGCATACTCCACACAGGCATCGGAAGAGGCTCCAACGCACCTCAAAATTCCTTGTGGGTCGTAGAGACCGATCACGGACGCTCACGTCGACTCTTTAAATCTAAAGGAAATCTGGAGGAAGTTCCAGGGGTCCATTGAGCCCATAGGTCTGACGATCCTCCGGCGACCACTGCTGCAGAGGCCGATGGGCAAGGACGGCGTTGGACCATCGACCGTCCCCGGTCAACTCCTGACCGCACCATGGCGGGATGGCCACGGTCTGGTCGACCGCGCTCAGCTCAACCTCCGCCAGAACGAGGGGAGCATTGGCCCCGGCAAAGCAGTCCACAACCCAGTCGCCTCCTGGGCAATCCAGGCTGTAACGGGTCTTCTCGAGGCGATGGGGAGCCAGAGCCCAGAGGGCTTCAGCATCCTCCAGCGGGATGGCGTACTCGAATTCATGGCGTGCAAGACCCGTGGCATCTGCGGCTGCCTTGAGCGTGAGCCAGGCCTGGTCCGCACCCCGGATCCGCAGACGCACGGTCACGCCATCGGCACTGGCGGCGAGATAGCCCTGGCGCAGGGGCTGGGCTGGACCGGCATGGGCTCGCCACGCCTCACCGGACACCAGAAAGCGACGTTCAATCTCGAGGGCCATGGCTCAATGGTGCGAAGGCTGGCCAGCCGTGAGACTCCCGGCCCAATGCAGCTTCTGGGTCAGGGTGCGGTAATAGGACGGACTCTGGTTGAGCTGAAGCATCAGAGCGTGGTGGCGTGCCTGCTGGACGACACAACACTCGCCAGGCTCCAACACCGTTCCACCGGCCCCATCCTTCCAGAGCTTGACCTGATGCCCGGGATCACCGAGGGGCCAGATCACCAGCCTGGAGCGAGGGGGGACCACCACGGTGCGACTGGACAGGCTCAT
>JBGKDR010000468.1:0-10253 GCA_042954225.1 Parasynechococcus sp. | reverse complement strand
TCGTGGAAGGCACGCGTGAGCTCGGCGGCCTCCTGACCGATCATCGAATCCACGACGAGCAGCACCTCGTCCGGCTGCACCGCCGTACGGATGCGCACCATCTCCTCCATCATCTCGGTGTCGATCTGGAGGCGACCGGCGGTATCCACCAGAAGGGTGTCGAAGCCCTCCTCTTTGGCCTTCGCCAGACCGGCGGCGGCGATGGCCTCTGGTTTGGCATCAGCACCGAGACTGAAGACCTCAACACCGATCTGCCCGCCAAGGGTCTTCAGCTGTTCAATGGCCGCAGGCCTGTAGACATCTGCCCCCACCATCAGGGCCCGCCGCCCCTGGTCCTTGAGATGCAATCCGAGTTTGGCGGTGGCCGTGGTCTTACCTGCACCCTGCAGACCGGCCATCAGCACCACTGTCGGGGCTTGCGAGGCCTTGGCGAGAGGGGCGTTATCGCCACCCATCACCTCCACGAGTTGCTCGTGGACCACCTGAATGAACTTCTGGTCCGGGCTGACGCCCCGCACAACCTCAGCGCCAACGGCCTTCTCCCGGACGTCGGCGACGAAATCCTTCACCACAGGAAGGCTGACATCGGCCTCAAGAAGGGCACGACGCACATCCTTCAGCGCCCCCTCAACGTTGGTTTCGCTGATCTTGTCCTGGCCTCTCAGCCCCTTGACCGCATCTTCAAAGCGGGCTGACAGCTCATCAAACATGGAGGAGGTGCTGAGGTTTCAGTAATGCGATCGTAAAAGTGCCATCCCGGAGGAACGGCTCAACGTCCTGGGATGTACTCGTGAAGCCGCCATTGCTGCCCATCGCGGCCGAAGACGTAACGGATGTCCAGAGACACCGGAGCCGTTTCAGCGGTTACAGCGCCTGCTGCATCAAGGGTGCGGTCGCTGTATTCGACTTGCGCAAGGATTTCGATGCGGTTGGGGTCAGCACTCACCGGTTGCGCAGACGTCACCGTCGCATCGATGACCTGGTGACGCCCAGCAGCGGAGTCGGCGGCCCGTTCGGCGTCGACGCGTTGCTTCAGTCGATCCCTTGAAATGTCACTCAGATCGGCCGTTTCCCCAGAAAGAATGCTCGCCTTGGCATCCAGCCAGGCCTGAACAAGGGCCTGCAGATCCTTGAGTGCTGGAGCATCGTCCGTCAACGGAGAGACCTGCACAGGCCTGCGCAGCTCCGCCTTGAGCTCTGGTTCGCCGACGGGCTCCGGGTCCAGCTCGGGCTCCAATGGCTCAGGGGTGACGACAACAGGAGCGTCCACAGGAACCGATGGCTCAGACGAGCGCCAGGAGGCGATCCCCACGACCGCAAGACCCGTCACCACCACCGCAGCGCCAGCCAGCTGAACGGAGCGGCGGACCAGCAAGCGTTGGCCATGGTCCGCAACGGATGCAAGCAGGTCAACGAATGAGCGCCCCCCCTCACTCTGTGGCTCCAGATCCTCTGCAACGAAGGAAGCCGCGGGCTCGTTCCCCTTCCAGAGGTCCGCTGGGATCAGAGGCTCAAGGGACTCCGTGGAACCGAGGCGCCGGGAGGCCTGACGATCCAGCCGATCGACATAGGCCTGCACATCCCGATCGGCAAACCAGGCATCCAGGTCGATGCCTGAGGCTTCAACATCGCGATAGCCGGGGAGAACGTCCTGCTCCAACCAGGCGCGGCAGTACTCGCACTGCGCCGCCAGGTCATCACCATCGCGCTGCGCGAACCAATCCCGAAGCTCAGGGCTCTGTAGCGCCTCGAAGTGGCGAGAGGCTTCCGCGACGTTGCCCAGCAAGAGATCGAGACAGCCCAGCATCGGCATGGGGTCAAGATCTGGCGCCGAGAGCGTGGTGAGCAGATCTCTCGCTTCCTCGAGACGTTCCGGCTTTCGCCGAGAGAAACCGGCAGCGGTGAGAGCAAAGACCGAGAGACACCCCGCCTCGACAGAGCCCTGCTCAAACCAACGGCGGAACAGATCAATCTGCTCCTGAACCGTCAGGAAACGGCGAATCTGCTTGAAAAACGGTTCGAAATCGTCCTGGGAGAGACCAGCGACCTGTCCAAGACTTTCCCGACCATCCAAGCCGCCACGGTCGGTGACCAGCCGATCCAGCAGACGCAGACCGCTCTGATGGGACTCCTGGTCAGCGAGATCACGGCTGACCAGATCAAGAATTCGATAGGGCGTCAGCGCCTCGAGCTCCTGCTGCAGGTTGTCCTGCTGGTCCGGGAGTTTTCCCATCCGGATCTGGAGCTCAATGCCTTCTCTGAGCAGCGTCGCCGCCGTTTCGTAACGGCGTTGGCGTTGCTCGTCGAGGGCTGCATCACGGCAGGCCAGGGCCGCCAGCAGGGTGAGATCGGCTTCGCGACTGCTGCCGAGGGCAGGGGCCTGGGGCGGTTGCAGGGCCTGACGCACGAGATGAAAGGTCTCAAGGGCCGCATTCGCCTCCCAGAGCAGGATCAGCCCGGCCACCTCGTGGCTCGCCGACAGATCCAAACCCACGGTGTCGCCTGGATGCGATTCCGAAAGTTGGAGCAGGGTGGTCTCGTACTCGGCCCGACTCACAGGGTCGACGAGAAGGTCCGCTGAGCGACGCAACAGCTCATCACGCTGTCTCAGCACCTCATGGGTGAAACCCTGATCCGGAGGAGCATCCGTGCGGGATTGCAGTTTGCGGAGAACCGCGTCGGGATTGGCTGAAGGACTGACACCCAGCAGTCGGAAATGATCGATGGGCAGATCCACCAACACCGGAAGCATTAGCTGCGAACTTTAGTCAGTGTCTGGGGTTTTGCCCAATCCCCATCCTCCGGCCCTTACAGTTGGCCCCTGTGATGACGATGGTCATGGGTCAGGACCTCGCGGTCGAGTCCGCTCAGATGAGTTCAATGACCGGAGCTGGTCCCCATGCTGAGCGTCTGTCCAAGCTGGTGACCACCCAGCGGGCGACCGTTGACCGTGACACCGGTCTCGAGCTGTACCGCGACATGACCCTCGGTCGTCGCTTTGAGGACAAGTGCGCGGAGATGTACTACCGCGGCAAGATGTTTGGCTTCGTCCACCTCTACAACGGTCAGGAAGCCGTCAGTTCCGGCGTGATCGGCGCGATGAAGCGTCAGCACGACTGGTTCTGCAGTACCTACAGAGACCATGTCCATGCACTGAGCGCCGGCGTTCCCGCCCGCGAAGTCATGAGTGAGCTGTTCGGCAAAGCCACCGGCTGCAGCAAGGGACGCGGTGGCTCGATGCACCTTTTCTCCAAAGAGCACCACCTCCTTGGTGGCTTCGCCTTCATTGCAGAAGGCATCCCCGTGGCCCTGGGATCGGCCTTCACCAGCCGCTACAAGCGCGATGCCCTGGGTGATGCCTCGAGCGATGCCGTGACTGCCGCGTTCTTCGGCGATGGAACCTGCAATAACGGTCAGTTTTTCGAATGCATGAACATGGCGCAGCTCTGGAAGCTGCCAATCATTTTCGTCGTTGAAAACAACAAGTGGGCCCTCGGCAGGGCCCACGACCGCGCCACCAGTGATCCGGAGATCTGGAGAAAGGCCAGTTCCTTCGGGATGGCTGGAGAAGAGGTGGACGGCATGGATGTGCTCGCCGTTCGCGCCGCTGCTGAACGTGCCGTTGCCCGTGCCCGTGCGGGCGAGGGGCCAACACTGCTCGAGTGCCTGACCTATCGCTTCCGTGGCCACTCCCTGGCCGACCCCGACGAACTGCGGGCGGAAGAGGAAAAGCAGTTCTGGGCCAAACGTGATCCTCTCAAGGCTCTGGAACGCGACCTGACTGAGGCAGGTCTGGTCTCGGCAGACGAACTGAGAAGCATCGAAAAAGAGATCAACGCAGTGGTTGAAGACTGCGTTGACTTCGCCTTGTCCGCACCTGAGCCTGACCCGTCAGAGTTGACGCGCTACATCTGGGCAGAGGACTGACACCCGTCAGATCCCACTGGGAAGGCGTCGGGTGAGATTGCGAAGCTTGCGCAGCGCCTTGAGTTCCACCTGACGCACCCGCTCTCGAGAGACATCCATCAGGCGTCCGATCTCGGCGAGGGTATGGCGCTCATTGCCCTCAAGACCGAACCGAAGACGTAACACGTGCTGCTCCTGCTCACTGAGATGGCTCAACCATCGACCGAGCTGCTCGTGGTAGATCCGCTGCTCCACCATATCCAGCGGTTCCTCGAGATTGCTGTCAGCAATGAGATCTCCAAGGAAGCTGCGACCTTCTTCGCCATTGACCGGAGCGTCCAGGCTGCTGGTGGTTAAAGCCTGACGAAGCAAGGAATCCAGCTCATCGAGTGGAATGTCCATCGCTTCAGCGATCTCGACACGGCTCGGCATCGCCCCCAGCTTGTGAGCCAGGTCAAGACTCACCTTTCGGATGGTGGTGAGCCTTTCGCTGAGGTGGACAGGCAGACGAATGGTCCTCGACTGACAAGCAATCGCTCGCGTCATGCTCTGGCGAATCCACCAGAAGGCATAAGTGGAGAACTTGTATCCGCGGGTTGGGTCGAATTTTTCAACGGCGCGTTCAAGACCAAGAGACCCTTCCTGAATCAGATCGAGAAGTTCCAGCCCCTTGCCTTGGTATTTCTTGGCGACGCTGACAACAAGGCGCAGATTGGCCTTCATCATCCGTTCCTTGGCCCGGCGTCCAATCCGCAACATCCGCCGATCCTTGGTGGTCAGGGATGCTTCGTCGATCTCAAGGGTGTTGTCCTGGGTGAACTGCATCATCGCCTGGACCTGATTGCCCAACTCGATCTCCTCAGCCGGCGTCAGCAAAGGGATGCGACCAATCGTGCTGAGGTACCAACTGACTGGGTCACTGTTACGGCGACGCTGGTTGTCGAGGGGCTTAGCAGCGGAAGAGACCATGACACCCGTCGCGGAAGTGCAATGACTTTCATACGAACAACCAAAAACCCGAAGTGTTTTCAGCAACCTTTCAGATTTGAACGAGCAAATCGAAACATTCAAAGATTTCGACTTTGAAAAATAGTCAAATGCTGATGAAGCAAAAGGGAGAAGGGCATGTTTGGCACGAACGATACAAATCGAGCAATTTTTTAACTTTCAATCTTCATTTCAAAATATTCATCTTGTTTCATTAACTTCTGAACTATCGATTCTGCGGTCGATGCAATCGCACTGGCTCGGCTTGAGGCACAGGTCTGGGCCGCGACAGCATGGATCAGCGAGGCCGCGGCCAATCCAGAGCCCGTCAAGGGTTGCGCCGAAGCCCGCATCAAGGCGCCCCAACCAGCTGCCAAACCAGCCAGAACGTCGCCGAAGCCCGTTCGTGCTGCCGTGGCAGTGGTGCCATCAAGCACCAACGCAGGATGCTCCGGGTCTGCAATGACACTGTGGGCACCCTTAAGGAGAATCACGGCTCCACTGAGCTGCGCAGCCCCTTGCGCCTCCAGCAGCGCAGAGTCAGCGCGGACCTCTGGGAACAACCGTCTGAATTCCGCCTGGTGCGGCGTCAACCACGTCGGACCAGCACGGTCCAGCAACCAGCGCCAGCCCTCCGGATCAGACGCCAGCCCATTGAGGCCGTCCGCGTCCAGAACAAGGAGTCCTTCAAAGCCCCTGAGACGATCCTTCCAATCCCTCCAGATCGACCCATCAGCGCCCACTCCTGGGCCAAAGACGACAGCATCCAACCTCTCGACTCCCTGGCGCAGGCCGTCGTCAACGAGCACGACTTCTGGTTGAAGGCTCCAGAGCTGCTCTTGCAGGCGTTGGGGAAGCAGGGCCTGAACACTGCCGCATCCACTGGCCAAAGCTCCCTGAAGGCAGAGATGACCAGCGCCGGGGTAACGCGCACTGCCCGCAATCACCAGCACCCTGCCCCGCTCATATTTCATGGCGATCGGTGAGAGCTGGGGGCGTGGCATCGCAGAGAGATCGGCAGACCCGAAGCGCCGTGGATGGTTGTCGGCCAGATCAGCGATCTGGCGTTGGGCCAAACCCAGATCGATCCGTTCCAGTTCACCCACAAAGGGACGAGCGGGATCAAGACACAATCCCTGCTTGATCAAGCCAACGCTCAAGGTCAACCACGCCTTGGCCGCCACCGTTCCCAGAGGACGACCGGTCTCACTGCAAAGACCTGCCGGCACATCAAGACTGATCAGACCTCGGGGACGGAGGGTGGCACGGTCTCCGAGAAGCTGGGCGATGTCCTCAGGCAAGGGCCGTGTCTGGCCGACCCCGAACAACGCCTCCAGCCAAAGCGCGTGATCGCAGGCATCGGGGGGAGCAGAACACCTCTCCACACCCAACCAGATCAGATGGCGGAGATGGGCCTCGGTGAGCGGGCGTCGGATGGGCAATGGACACCAGATCCGGACCTCAACCCCCCGGTGGAACAGTTCGCGAGCCACCACCAAACCATCACCACCGTTGTGACCAGGACCCACAAGCACCAGAACCCCTGAAGCGAGCCACTGGGGATCGCGTAACAGCCGTGCCGCCATGGCCTGGCCCACCTTTTCCATCAGGGCCGCCTCCGGCATGCCACTGGCGAAGAGTTGACCCTCCAGGGACTGCATCCGTGCGGAATCAACCAGGAGGTGGTCCGCATCCACCGGTGGCCAGAGCACAGAGAAGTCGGCGGGATCTCACTATGGATGCAACACCGTCACGGCGCCCATGGTCTCCAGTGCATCACCGACGGCCGCCGGCGAAGCTGCCCTCGATCGGCTCCGTCAATGGCCGGGGGAGCATCGCGTGGCTGTCGGTCTATCCGGTGGGGTGGACAGCTCCTTGACGGCGGCACTGTTGGTGGAAGCCGGATGGCATGTGGAGGGCCTGACCCTGTGGCTCATGAGCGGAAAGGGCGCCTGTTGCGCTGAAGGTCTTGTGGACGCGGCCGGAATCTGCGAGCAGCTCGGGATTCAGCATCACGTTGTGGACACCCGAGAGACGTTTCAGCAGGAGATCGTCGAACGACTGGTCAATGGTTATCGCGACGGAGTCACCCCGCTGCCCTGCTCGCAATGCAACCGTTCGGTGAAATTCGGGCCGATGGTGAGCTGGGCCAGGGAAGAACGTCAGCTCGATCGGATCGCCACTGGGCACTACGCCAGGACACGACACGGTGGCGAGAACGGCAGGCATCAACTGCTGCGCGGTCTGGATCGCAACAAGGATCAGAGCTATTTCCTCTATGACCTACCCCAGTCCGTGCTGGGGAAGATCGTGTTCCCTCTGGGGGAACTGACCAAGCCGGACACACGCTTGGAGGCCGCCCGATACGGGTTGCGCACTGCGAAGAAGCCGGAAAGCCAAGACCTCTGTCTTGCTGATCACTACGGCTCGATGCATGCCTTCCTCGACACCTTTCTGCCACCGCGCCAAGGCGAAATTGCCCTGGCCGATGGCACCGTCGTCGGCGAACACGACGGCATTGAGCACTTCACAATCGGGCAAAGGCGGGGGCTTGGGGTCGCCTGGAAAGAGCCACTGCATGTGATCCGACTGGACCCAGCCATGAACCGGGTGATCGTGGCGCCACGCGCCGATGCCGGCCGCCGTGATTGCACCGTCGGAGCGGTCAACTGGATTTCGATCGAACCGCCGCAGAGCCCCCTGACCGTCGAAGTGCAGGTGCGCTATCGCAGCACGCCAATCCTCGCGGAGCTCTTTCCACTCGAGGCCACCGACGACGATCACTCGCGCGAACGTCCCCACCGTTGCCGCCTGGAGTTTCAAGAGGAGCAGTTCTCGATCACCCCCGGCCAGGCCGCTGTGTTTTACGACGGGGACACCGTGCTTGGAGGAGGACTGATTCAGCGGGATGGCTGAACACGGCCGAGCAGCACCGACATGGGCAGCATCAGCAACAGGCCACGATCGGGCCAGCGGCTGTACAGGGTTCCGCGGGAATGCAATTGCACGGAAGCCCGAGCGACACCCTCCTGGTTGGGTGGGAGCAACATCTCCACGGAACCATCAGCCCGGAGCAAGGCCGTCGGCCCCGTATTCGCAACCGACAGCAGATCACGGCCGCTCTCCAGAGCGCGCAGCTGTGCGAGGGCCAGGAACTGCTGCTGCAACTGCAGGGGGTAGGGGTCGAGATTGGCCAGCGTGAGGATCCATTGCCCGCCCTGCCCTGTGGCGGCAGCCAGTGCATGACCGTGGCTGATCTCGTAGCAGATAGCGACAGCCAGGGGGGGTGAGATGCCATCCACCAGCCGAGATGCGGCACCGGGCTGAAGTCCACCCACGGCGGAGAGACCAGCGGTCAATCCCGATGGCAGCCATTCCCCCAGAGGAACCAGGCGATGCTTATCCAGTAGGGGCTGTATTTCGGTCGATCCAGGATTCAGCAGCAGCAGACTGCTTCTGAGCTGGCCCAGAACCTGTCGGAAGCCACCGCTCAGCACGGTTGGCGCAGCCTCCGCAAGTGGGGTTCGCCAGTTGGAAGGCAATGTGCCTTCGGGTGCCACCAACAACGGAACATCGAGCTCAGAGGCTCGATCGAGAGCCGCATCCAGGGCGGCTGGAAAGCGACGCTGTCGTTCGAGGGAGAACTTCTCACGGGTCGGAATGGATGGCTGCCAGACCGCGAGATCGATCACCTCAGTCGAGGCTGCGTGCTGGCTGAGGATCCAGCCACCGCAACCATGGGCCAGCGCGAGGGTCAGCAGCCCGATCACCAGGTGACGACGGGCCAGGCTCCAGCTGCACAGCAACAGAAGAGCAGCGAGACCACCGGCGCCGATCCATTGCGTCAATGCCGCCAACCAGGGATCAAGCGGGAGAACGCTGCCGCCCACCCCGATCCAGAACAGCGGTGATGCGGACAAGCCCACCTCTGCGAGCCCCCAACACAGCGCCAGCAACGACGCCTGTCCCACGGCGGAGAGTTTTCCCTCCAACCAACCGGCCAGGTGGGCCCAAACCATCAGCAGGGCAGCAGCGGCCAACCCGCAGACCAGAAGCAAGACCAAGGCGATCGGCGCACTCAACGGAGCCGGCACACCCATCCAGGTCAGCGGATGCAGACCGAGCAACCAGCGATGGCTCACCAGCACTGCCAGCCCTCCCCACAGAGCTGCGAGACGCGGTCGACTGACAACAGTCCAGAGCAGCACAAGCCCTGGAATCAAGGTCAACGGTCCAGCCCAAGCCGGCGCCAGTCCGGCCAGCGCTCCACCGAGCAGAGCGCGCCAGAGCGGAGCCAGTCGGTGATCTCCCATGGTCAGCGCTTGGTGTCACCGGCATCCTGGCGACAGGCCGATGCCAACCAGCCATGGACAGCGCAAACCCCCTGCAACAACTTCTGCTGCGAGGTCTGGGAACCACCTCCCTGGTGGCCGAACGGCTGAAGGGTGTGAGTCAGTCCTGGGTCAGCAGTGGCCGGCTCGATCCCAACCAAGCGTCCGCCCTGGTGGATGACGTGTTGCGCGCACTGCGGGGCGAGACCCCCGAACTGGAGGAGCAGGCCGAGCGAAATCTGGAACGCAACCGCGACAATCTGTTGCAGGATCTTGGTGTGGCCAGCCAGAAGGAACTGGATGAACTGCGCGGCCGGATCGATCGGCTGGAGCAGCAGTTCCGCCAGATCAATCGGGCGGATTAACCGCCAGGTCGTTCCTTCGCGGGGCAGAATTCAGGTCCCCTGAGCCTGTTCCGTGCGCGACATCCTGATCAGCTCGAGCGTCTGTGTGCTCTGCCTCCTGCTGGCCCTCGTGAGTCAGGTGGTGGCACCGTCAACGGTGAATGCAGCGCCAGCGCCAACCGCAGCCATCAGCCGTGCCGCGGAACCGACCCAGGCCGCAGCCCGGTCCAGTTTCGAGCTGGATCCAGCCGACCCCAACCCCACCCTGTTCGCCATGGCCCCTGACGCCAACCAAGCCAATGCATCCGCCCTCGGCGGTCCCATCGATGCCGAAGACACCCGTTTGACGACGAGCGGTCTGACGATCACCGAGCTGAAAGTGGGTGACGGAGTTGAGGCCAGCGCGGGTCAGACCGTCGCTGTGCATTACCGAGGCACCCTGGAAGACGGCACTCAATTTGATGCCAGCTACGACCGGGGCACGCCGTTCACATTCCCTCTCGGGGCCGGCCGCGTCATCAAGGGCTGGGACGAGGGCGTCCAGGGCATGAAGGTGGGCGGCAAGCGCAAGCTGGTGATCCCACCCGATCTGGCCTATGGAAGTCGGGGTGCAGGTGGTGTGATTCCCCCCAACGCAACCCTGGTTTTCGAAGTTGAGCTCCTCGACGTCAAGAAGTAGGCCCCG
>JBGKDR010000467.1:0-2439 GCA_042954225.1 Parasynechococcus sp. | reverse complement strand
CTCTGGACGTCCACCGCGTGCTGTTCGATGGCTGGGAACAGCAACTCCTTGCGCAGAACGCCGCCATTGGTGTGGGGGTTGCTGCCCATCCGTCGGGCTCCCTGTGGTGACAGACGGCGGATGGACTCCTTGACGGTGCCGTTCTCATCAAAGAGCTCCCAGGGCCTGTAGCTCTTCATCCAGTCCTCGAGAAGGCGGAGGTGCTCCTCGTTGGTTTTGACATCAGCGACGGGCACCTGGTGGGATCGCCAGAAGTTCTCGACCTTTTTCCCATCCACGTCGCTGGGCCCTGTCCAGCCCTTCGGAGACCGAAGAACGAGCATTGGCCAACGGGGGCGGAAGGCCTCGCCGCGGCGTCGCGCCTCGGCCTGATGCTCCTTGATCTGCAGCACGGCCGCTTCCATGGCCACCGCCATGGCGCGGTGCATGGTCATGGGGTCAGAGCCTTCGACAAAAATGGGATCCCACCCGTAGCCGATGAGGAGGCTCTCCAGTTCCTCGTGGGGGATGCGGCTGAGAATGGTCGGATTGGCGATCTTGTAGCCGTTGAGGTGCAGGATCGGCAGCACCGCACCGTCGCGGATCGGATTGAGGAATTTGTTGATGTGCCAGCTGGTCGCGAGTGGTCCGGTTTCCGCCTCGCCATCGCCGACGCAGGCCAGGGTGATCAGGTCGGGGTTGTCCAGAACCGCACCGCAGGCATGGGAGAGCACGTAGCCAAGCTCTCCGCCCTCATGAATGGATCCCGGCATCTCGGCGGTGCAGTGGCTGCCGATGTGCCCGGGGAAGGAGAACATCTTGAAGAACTTGCGCAGACCGTCCTCATCGAGGGATTTGTCGGGGTAGCGGTCGCTGTAGCTGCCATCGATGTAGATGGGACCTCGCGCACCCGGTGCGCCATGGCCGGGCCCGGACATATAGATGACGTCCAGGTCGTACTTATTAATGAGCCGATTGGCATGGGTCCAGATAAAGGCCTGGCCAGGACTCGAGCCCCAGTGGCCGAGCAGTCGGTTCTTGATGTGTTCTGGACGCAGCGGCTCACGAAGCAGGGGGTTGTCCTGCAGATAAATCATTCCGACAGCGAGATAATTCGCTGTTCTCCAGTACGCATCCAAGCCCTGCAGTTCCTCGTCGTCAGGGGCGGAAATGGTGGAGAAAGTCGCCTTGTCTGGAGCGGTCGTCATGGGTCGCGATGCGCCGAAACCTGAGGTGCAGCCACGGTCCTTGGCGGTCGTGCTCCGCCGGGATCATGCGCTTGGTCGGACCGTAGCCAAGGTGGATTTGGCTGCCTGAAACTCTCAGGACTTTCTCCGCGTTCTGCTCGCGCACCACCACCTCACGGACAGTTCTGCGGTGGATTCACCATTAAGGTCGGCCGCAGTGCTGCCCGGCCTGATGCTTCTGCCCACCCTGCTGAGTGAAATCAGCAGCCATGACCTGGAGGTCGCCGAAACGCTGATCGGCGTTCTCCGTTTCATCCTGATCTTTGTTGCAGCGCGGACGTTGGCTGAAGTGCTCGTGCGCTTTGAGCTGCCAACCATCCTCGGGGAGCTTCTGGCGGGTGTCGTCATCGGTGCGTCGGGCCTGCATCTGCTGGTTCCTCCCGAAACACAGGTGCAGCTGAGCGGTGTGTTCACCGATGCCATGGCTGGCATTGCGCACATTTCAGGCGATGAGGTCACCGCGGTCTATGACGAGACCTTCGGGGCGTTGCGATCCGTCTCCAACCTCGGTCTGTACTCGCTGCTCTTCCTCACTGGTCTCGAGAGTGAACTCGAGGAGCTGATGGCCGTCGGCGTTCAGGCCTTCTCTGTTGCGGTTGTGGGCGTGGTGCTGCCCTTCGCCTTTGGCACGCTGGGGTTGATGGCGATCTTTCACGTGGACCCCATCCCCGCGATCTTTGCGGGGGCATCGATGACGGCCACGAGCATCGGCATCACGGCCAGTGTGTTTGGAGAACTGGGTTACCTCAGAACCCGCGAAGGGCAGCACAACACCCACAACCGCAACAGAGAAGGCCTGAACGCCGACTGCCATCAGTTCCTCGAGTTCACTCTCGAGACCGGTGAGGAAGAGCAGCGAGTACAGACCGAGGTTGGAGACGGATCGCAATGCCCCGAAGGTCTCGTCATAGACCGCGGTGACCTCATCGCCTGAAATGTGGGCCATGCCAGCCATGGCATCGGTGAAGACGCCGCTCAGCTGCACCTGTGTTTCAGGAGGGACCAGCAGATGCAGGCCCGACGCACCGATGACGACACCCGCCAGAAGCTCCCCCAGGATGGTTGGCAGCTCGAAGCGCACGAGCACTTCAGCCAACGTCCGCGCTGCAACAAAGATCAGGATGAAACGGAGAACGCCGATCAGCGTTTCGGCGACCTCCAGGTCATGGCTGCTGATTTCACTCAGCAGGGTGGGCAGAAGCATCAGGCCGGG
>JBGKDR010000466.1:0-2592 GCA_042954225.1 Parasynechococcus sp. | reverse complement strand
CCGCCGCCCTGGATCAGCAGGGCCCGCTGGCCGTAACTGCTGATGGTGACGCCGGTGGCGGCCATGGCCGCGCTGGAACAACTCAGAGCCAGCCCCGCAGCAGCGGTCAGCAAACGTCGCAGGACGGTCATGGCGGAGGTGATGACGACCGGACGCTAACAGCGTTCTCCTTCGGCTTCCCTCAGGAAGTTGGCCAGCAGTTGATGGCCGGATTCGGTCAGCACGCTCTCGGGGTGGAACTGCACGCCCTGAAGATGTGGATAGGAGCGATGACGCAGTCCCATGATCGTGCCGTCTTCGAGCCAGGCGGTCACTTCAAGACAGTCCGGCAGGCTCTCTCGTTCCGCAATCAACGAGTGGTAGCGCGTGGCGGTCAGCGGCTGGGGTAGTCCGGCGAAGACCCCTGAGCCGTTGTGGAGCACCGGAGAGGTTTTGCCATGCATCTGCTGTGTTGCCCGAACCACACGGCCGCCGTAGACCTGGGCCATGGCCTGATGACCCAGGCAGACGCCGAGGGTGGGAACCGTCGGAGAGAGCTGCTCGAGCACATCGAGGCAGACGCCGGATTGATCGGGGTCTCCGGGGCCGGGGGACAGCAGGATGGCGTCGGGTTGCAGCTCGCGGATCTGGGCGAGGGTCAGCTCATCGTTGCGGTGAACGCGCAGGTCCGCCGCCAGGGGATGGTGGGGCGCCAGTTCGCCGAAGTACTGCACCAGGTTGAAGGTGAAGCTGTCGTAGTTGTCGATGACCAGCAGCATCGGTGTTGGTGCGGTGTCAGGCGGTGCGGAGTTAGATCCCTAGCTGGACCAGCAGGGGAGGCAGGAGCAGGAAGCCGGCGATCATCAGGGCGCTGATGGCAGCGACGAGAACCGCTGCGGCGGCGCAGTCCTTGGCAATGCGTGCCAGGGGGTGGAACCGTCGTCCGATGGCGAGGTCCACCACGGCCTCAATCGCCGTGTTCAGCAGCTCCAGAACCAGAACAGCCGCCACCGTAAGCATCAGCACGGCCATGCGGATCAGATCCAGCTCGAGCCAGGCCGCCAGCCCAAAGACCACCACACCGGTGATCACATGGATGCGGAAGTTGCGCTGGCTGACGAAGGCGTACCCCAGGCCCTGGGCGGCGTAGCGAAAACTGGCGGGCAGGTCTCCGGCGATCCGCCAGCTGCCGCGCCGACTGGCGCGACCGCCGACGGCTGGCATGGCGGTGACGTTGTCGGTGTTGAGCTCGGTATCGGCGGCCTGGATCGGACTGTCAGTGGGCATCGCGGTTGTCCTCGCTGTCCGCCGGGGTGGGCTTCCGGGACTGAATGTTATGGCCGATGTCCAGCAGATGCTCCTGCTGCTGCAACATTGCCGCAAGGGCGTTGTCGTCCGGGTGGTCCCAGCCCAGCAGGTGCAGCAGGCCGTGGCTCAGCAACCAGCGCAGCTCATGGAGAAGGCTGTGACCATGCTCGCCGGCCTGTCGCCTGGCGGTCTCCACGGAGATCACAATGTCGCCCAGCTCCAAGCTGGGGAGGGCGAGATCCTCGGGAAGGTCATCGAGGGCTGCGAAAGACAGCACGTCGGTGGGCCCGCTGCGTTGACGCCAGCTTTCGTTCAGTTCGGCGATGCTGGCGTCATCGGTGAAGCGCAACCCCAGGCTGATCTCCTCGGCCTGGCGCACGGCGTCGGGGCAGGCGGCGTTGGGATCGCAGCGAAGACTGCTTAGCCAGGCTCTGATGTCGGCCTCCCAGCACTTGGAATCAACTCCCACTAACTCCGGATCGAAGCCCGAGTCCAGGGATAGATCCAGCTCCAGCGGGTCGGGCTCCGCCATCACTGGGGCAGGGTCGGCCGGCCCAGCCAGGCCACCACCACGATGAACCCGAGGAATCCCACGGCGGTCAGACCGAAATGGAGCAGGCTCTGACGGCCTTTGCGCACCATGTTGCGCATCGCCTGTTTGACGAAGCTCGGGGGCGGGGTGGACGCGGGTGTGCTCTGGGGGTCAGTGCTCATCGCTGGTCAGCTGTCGGCATCGGCGCCGGGACGGTCGACACCCTGGCGGAGTGAGGCGTCGATGAAGGGGTCGAGGGCCCCATCCATCACCGCTTGCACATCGTTGGTCTCCTCCTGGGTGCGCAGGTCCTTGACCATCTGGTACGGGTGAAAGACGTAGTTGCGGATCTGGTTGCCCCATGCCGCTTCGACGATGTCGCCCCGGATGTCGGCGATTTCGGCGGCCCGCTGCTCCTGGGCGATCACCAGCAATTTCGCCTTCAGCAGCGCCATCGCCTTCTCCTTGTTCTGGAGCTGGGAGCGTTCCTGGGTGCAGCGCACCGCCAGCCCGGTCGGGATGTGCAGGATCCTCACCGCTGTTTCCACCTTGTTCACGTTCTGACCGCCAGCTCCGCCGGAGCGACTGGTGGTGACTTCCAGGTCTTTCTCCGGGATGTCGATGTCGACCTCCTCGTCGATCTTGGGCATCACTTCGATGCCGGCGAAGCTGGTCTGGCGCTTGTCGTTGGCGTTGAACGGTGAGATGCGCACCAGGCGATGGGTGCCTTTCTCGTTGCGCAGATAGCCGTAGGCGTAGCGCCCTTCCACTTC
>JBGKDR010000465.1:0-4837 GCA_042954225.1 Parasynechococcus sp. | reverse complement strand
GGCGAGCATGGCCTTCGAGACCGCGACCTGCATCGGCTGTGGCGCCTGTGTGGCCAGCTGCCGCAACGCCTCGGCCAGCCTGTTTGTGGCGGCCAAGCTGGCCCACCTCGGTCAGCTGCCGCAGGGCCAGCCGGAGCGGGGGCGACGGGCCAAGGCCATGCAACAACGGATGGAGGACGAGGGTTTCGGCAGTTGCAGCAGCCACCTGGAATGCGAGGCGGTCTGCCCCAAGCAGATCTCCGCCGACTGGATCAGCTGGATGCACCGAGAAACCACGGCCTGAGCGAGAACCACGACCACGCCAAAAACAGTCAAGACCGCTACATTTCGACAAGATCGAGTGCAGCGGCTTTGACCGGAAACGAGCGCAACTTCAATGACCTGTCGCTGGGGCTTGGGTTTCTCGCCGCTGCGAGCACCGTTGTGATTTGCGTGTTCGCCTACGTCAGCCGGATCGGATAGGCCGACGACTCAGGCCCCAGCCACGTCGTCACCTTCGAATTCGATCAGCACGCAACGGTTGCCGTCGTCGTCGTCTTCAAAGTCCCAACCGAACAGCTGGCCATCAAGGGCAAACCCGTCGGGGGTTTCATGGCCGCTGCGCACATCGAGTCCATCCTCGGACGCCAATCGGAGCAGAACGTCGATCAGGTTGCCTGTGGTCAACCCATCCATCTTGTAAGGACTGAGATCAGAGGCCTCCAGCAGCAGGCCATCGCCCCATTCCTGAAGATCAAAGGTCATCCGCTCCACCAGCCCCTCGCCTTCTTCTAGCGAGATCGACGTCCAATGCGGGGGGTCAAAGCCCGGCACAGCCACGGATGATCACGGGCAGGTCCTCCACGGCCTGGGCACCGCGGCCATGCCGGTCCCGTTCCATGATCAGGTCGGCCTGCAGTCCCAGCAGCAGGGTCTGACAGGGATAAGCCTGACGATCGGCAGCCCGTTGTTGCAGCAGCTCGGCATCCTGGAGTGCTCGGGTGCAACTGGACAGGTGCTGGCCCTGGAGGCAATGCCTGGAGCGCTGCTCCAACAGAGCCATGGTCTGGGCCTGGGCCAGCGATGGCCATGCCCCCTGCAGGCCAACCATGACAAGGAACATCGGCAGGGACCAACGCACGGCAGCAGGTTCTGATTTGCTGAGATGATGCTGGTTCCTGATCAACGCGCTGTGTACACCGACTGGACCGCAATCGCCCTTCTGCTGTTCACTGCTGTCCCCCTGGCCGTGGTCGTGGCGACAGCCACCTTCTTCGTGCTGCGCAACAAGGAGAAAGCCCCGCTGAGCTGAAGCAGACACGATCTGAGATTCAGACTCCGGGCTTGGAGAACGAGACCCGGGGAATCAGGTCCGGAGACAGATTGGGCCAGGGCTGACTCGAATCGGGCTGAAGGCTTGTGGTGATCTGACCTTGACCCAGGCAGGCCAGGCAAGTGCGAAAGCGCTCACCGCTGACGCGCTGCATGCCGCTGCCACCACAGCTGGTGCAGGTGGACATCGGATCGGGGAGGACGACTCCATTCAGTGTGCTGGGGATTCCAGGGTTTGATCCCGAAAGCTTCCTTAAGAATCGAGATCACATTGCGGCGATCACGTCAAGTCCTGCAGCAGATCCTGCGCTGAACAGCGCTGACCATCTGGCAGCAGGCCAAGCCCTGCCGCCAGATGGCCCACCACCGCTGCCGGATCAGCCCCCTGCGCAATCAGGGATTGCAATCCGGCACTGTCCTCCCGTTTGGACAATTTCTCTCCTCGCCCATCGGTGATCAGCGGCACGTAATGGAAGCGGGGCGGTGGCTTGCCGATGGCCGCAAAGACGCTGCGCTGGGCCGCCTCCGCATCCCGCAGGTCCTCTCCCCGCACCACATCGGTGATGCCGGAGCGCAGGTCATCCAGGACGGTGGCCAGCTGATACGCCACGATTCCATCGGCGCGGCGCACGATCACATCGCCACTGCCATGGGGGTCCTGCGGCGGCACCCGGAGGCGCCAACTGGGCAGCCGGCCCTGCTGCCAGCCCCAGCCGCGCTCGCCCCCACGGCAGCGGCCCGGATACACGCGGGCCCCGGCCAGATCCCTGCGGCTGCAACTGCAGGGAAACAACTGCCCGGAGCGACGCAGCCAGGACAGCCAGCTGTAATAGGTGCCGCGGTGCTGGCTTTGCCGAATCACCGGACCATCCCAGGTCAGACCGAGCCAACGCAGATCGCGCTGGATCGAATCGATCGAACCGGGCCGGACCCGTGGGGTGTCGAGATCATCAATACGCAGTCGCCACAGACCGCCCTGGCGTCGCGCCTGCAGCCAGGAGGCCAGGGCGGTGCTGAGGTTGCCCAGGTGCAACGTTCCCGACGGTGATGGCGCAAACCGTCCGCAGAACGCAGCGCCATCCCCCCCATCGCGCGGCTCCAAGGCAGCCAGAAGATGCTCAGGAGGAGACGGCAGCGGATCCATCACACAAAAAAAGCGGCCCCAGGGACCGCTTTCACGTCAGAACACAACCGGTGAGGCGTCAGCCCTGGACGCGGTCCTTGAACATCTTGCCGGCGGTGAAGGCGGGAACGCGCTTGGCGGGAATGGCGATCTTTTCGCCGGTCTTGGGGTTCAGGCCCTGGCGTGCGGAACGCTCACGGGGCTCGAAGGAGCCGAAACCAAGGATGGAGACCTTCTTTCCTTCGACCACGGAATCGATGATCGTGTCGATGGCCGCATCAACGACCATGGACACGTCGGTTTTGGTGAGCTCGGTCCGAGCTGCAACCAGATTGACCAGATCTGCTTTGTTCATCGGAAAAGGAGAGTGGGGGGCGGAGACGGCGCAAGCACGGCGTTCAAGCCGCCGCTGCCTTCCCTAAGCGGGCTAATCGTATGGAGCCTGATGGGTGCCTGCAAGCGAAACAGCCTGTCCCGCAACGCTTTAGCTGGATTCACTCACAGGCCACCACCCCGAGAAAGGCACCAGACGCTCGCCACGCAGGGCACCAAGGCCACTGCCAGATGCCAGTTGGGGACTGAGATCTGAAGGAATCCAACCCCGCAGTTTCTCCAGGCTGCTGAGCTGACGGGGCCAGTGAAAGGTCCGGCCATGACGCACCGGCCCCAGCCGTCCCGGGGCCAGAGGAATCAGCAAACGCCCGCAAAAGAGCAGGTTGGCCGGCTCCCCCGCCAACACCACACAACTGCCGGGGGTTGGCCCGGGCGTCCAGAGCAGCTGCAGGCCCGATGCGGTGCTGGCGGTCTCGGCGAAGGTCTCCAGCGGTGTGACGTTGGGCAGCAGATAGGCCTCCTGTTCCTGCACCAGCACCGGCCAACCGAGCCGTTCCTGCACCCGCCGCAGCCGGCCGTGGCCCTCTCGGCTGGTCAGCAGGATCCTGGGCTGACGACCGGCCGCCAGGGTTTCGAGCGCCGTCAGGGTGGCTTGCGTCAGTGGAGGGCAATCAATCAGCACCGGCTCGGGGTTGCAGTCCAGCCACCAGGCACTGCCGCCCTGGCTGTCGCGGTTGGGGGGGAACAACCAGAGATCGGGGCGCAGCTGCTGGGGGGGCCGTCCGACATCCAGTGGTTTGGTCAATGTCATGACGTTCAACACCGCTGGAAACCACTAGTTTGAAGATTCAAGGACTCCCGAGCCGTGCGTCGCATTCATCTCGGTTGCCCCTGGCCGCTGGGCAGCAGCATCACCCCACGCGGCGTGAACTTTTCGGTGGCGGCCCCCGCCGCTGATCGGCTGGAGCTGCTGCTGTTCAGCGACGGCAGTGCGCGGACGCCCGAGCAGGTGATCGAGCTCGATGGTCGCCGCCACCGCTCCGGCGACTACTGGCATGTGGAGGTGGAAGGCGTCGGCGAAGGCTGCTGTTACGGCTACCGCGCCTTTGGCCCGCTGGCCCCCGGCGCCCACGGCTTCCGGCCCGCCAAGGTGCTGCTGGATCCGGCCGCGCGGGCGATCAGCGGCTGGGATGTCTACGACCGGGTGCTGGCCACCGGTCCGTCCCCCAACGCCCACGCCTGCCTGAAGGCGGTGGTCACCGAACGGGACCGCTTCGATTTCCAGCGCCATCCGCGGCCGCGCCATCCCTGGCAGCGCACCGTGATTTACGAGCTGCACGTCGGCAACTACACCCGAAGGTCTGATTCCGGCGTCCCGGAGGAGCAACGCGGCACGGTGCTGGGGCTGATCGACAAATTGCCGGCGCTGCGGGAGCTCGGCGTCACCACGATCGAGCTGCTGCCGGTGTTCGCCTTTGATCCGGCGGATGCTCCACCGGGCCGGGACAACGTGTGGGGCTACAGCCCCCTGAGCTGGTTCACGCCGCATCCGGGCTACTGCGCAAGTCAGAACCCGCTGCAGGCGCGCCATGACATCCGCCGCCTGGTGGCGGCCTGCCATGACCAGGGCCTCGAGGTGCTTCTGGATGTGGTGTACAACCACACCACCGAGGGCAACCGCCACGGTCCGACCCTGAGCTGGCGTGGTCTGGCCGATCGGACCTACTACCACCAGAACAAGACGGGGGAATACCTCGACGTGAGCGGCTGCGGCAATTCGATCGCCGCCAACCATCCGATCGGCCGGCAGCTGATTCTGGACTCGATGCGCTGCTGGGCCGTGGAGCTCGGCGTCGATGGCTTCCGCTTCGATCTGGGCATCGAGATGAGCCGGGGTGAACAGCTCAAGCCGCTGGACCAGCCGCCCCTGTTCGAGGCGATTGAAGCGGACCCCGAGCTGAGTGACCTCAAGCTGGTGAGCGAACCCTGGGACTGCGGGGGCCTCTACCGACTCGAGGACTTTCCCGCCCGCCGGATCGGCACCTGGAACGGGCATTTCCGCGATGGCGT
>JBGKDR010000464.1:0-3817 GCA_042954225.1 Parasynechococcus sp. | reverse complement strand
CGCACCATCGCCTGGGCGAGCACGGTCGCAGTGGTGGTGCCGTCGCCGGCTTTTTCCTTCGTGCGGGAGGCGACCTGCTGAATCAGCTTGGCCCCGAGATTTTCGAAAGGATCGTCCAGCTCGATTTCACGAGCAATGGTGTCGCCGTCGTTGACGATGTCCGGAGCGCCGAACTTCTTTTCGAGAACAACATTGCGACCGCGGGGGCCGATGGTGACGCGCACGGCGTCAGCGAGAGCATCCACGCCACGCTCCAGTGAGCTGCGGGATTCGTCGGAAAAAGAAAGAAGTTTGGCCATGGTCACGGGTCAGCCGTCGTGCACTGTCCCACAGCGACGGTGGTGTCGTGGAGGGGTGGAACGGTGGTGAAAGCCGAATGCTTGCTCCTGGGCCGATGGCAGGCCAGCACTGGCTGGTTATGGTCCGGCTATGAACGATTCAGGAACACTTTTCTTCGTTCTGATGACAGGCCTGGCCGGTGCCATGGCTTTGGTTTACGTCCCGTTGCGGATCTTCCTCACGGTGACGGAACGGAGTCGGCGACTGCGCCTGCTTCAACGCATCCGCCGTCTCCGCGATCAGTTGGCTCAGCCCCTGGATGCTGAGCTGTGATCAGCTGCTCGCTGTGACTCAGGCCATCACCATTCCGCCGTCCACCTGGAGCACCTGCCCCGTGATGTAGGCGGCCGCAGGGTCAGCGGCGAGGAAACGCACCGCACCGGCAACCTGCTCCTGGGTTCCAAACGTGCCCAAGGGGATGTCCTTGAGGATCAGCTCAGCATCCAGATCCTTGGTCATGTCCGTGGCGATGAAGCCAGGGGCGACGGCATTCACGGTGATGCCGCGGCTGGCGAGTTCCTTCGCGGTGCTTTTGGTCAAACCGATCACGCCAGCTTTGGCCGCGGCGTAGTTGGCCTGGCCAGCGTTCCCCATCAAGCCCACAACCGAGGTGATGTTGATGATCCGGCCACTTTTCTGTTTGAGCATGGGACGGGCCACAGCCCGGCTGCAGAGGAAAACCCCGCTCAGATTGAGATCGATCACGGCTTGCCAGTCTTCGGTCTTCATCCGCATCAGCAGACCATCCCGGGTGATGCCGGCGTTGTTGACCAGAACATCCAGGCGACCGCTGCGCTCCAGAACGCTTTTGATCAGACCGTCAACCTCCGCTTCCACGGAGACGTTGGCCTTCAGTGCGTAGGCCTTTCCGCCTGCTGCAGTGATCTGGGCGACCACCTCTTCGGCCGCTGCAGCGGAGTTGGCGTAATTCACCACCACTTCTGCACCCGCTTCGGACAGGGCGATGGCGATGGCGCGCCCAATGCCGCGACCCCCTCCAGTGACCAGTGCGGTCTGACCGTCGAGTGAAGCGGGTGAGGACATTGGGAGCGTTGCGATCGGTGGATCGTACGGATCAGCCGTGGTTGGCTTCAACTGGTCATCGTTTCGATGCCATCCACTGCCTCGCCAAGTTGCTTGAGGAAGTCGCTGAGCTGCAGCTTGCTCCCCAACACAATCAACAGTTGGCCCGGGGCGAGAAGGGTGTCCCCACCGGGGTTTGCAATCAACCGGTCGCGATCACGAATGGCCAGCACCAGTGCACCACTGCGTTTACCGAGTTCCAGTTCCGCCAGGCTCAGTCCCTGAACCCTTGCCAGGCGACTGGGGTCATGACTGAGCTGAAACTCCTCGATTTCGTAGTCCGAGCCGGCCAGAAGTTCCATGAAATTCAGGGCCAGCGGTCGTAACGCCGACGCCGCCATCACCCGGCCTCCAGCGACGTAGGGACTCACCACCACTGAGGCACCGGCCAGTCGCAACTTCGCGGCCGCTTCGTCACTGTTGGCACGAGCAATCAAACGGCAATCGGGTCTGAGTCCCCTGGCGCTCAGCACCACGTAAAGGTTGGCTGCATCACCCGGCAGTGCTGCCACAAGGCTTCGGCAATGGTCCAGCCCAGCGTCCAGAAGGGTTTCATCAACGGTGGCATCGGCCTGAAGCACCTGAAGCCCAGCGTCTTCGGCAATGGCCTGGCGGTTCGGGTCGGTTTCGATCACCACCAGCGGCACCCGGTCCTGTTGCAGCTGGGCAGCGATCTCCTGGCCGATCCTGCCGTAGCCACAGAGAATCACGTGATGTTTCATGCGTTGCAATCTCTGCTGGAAGCGCAGTTCCCGCAACCTCCGGAAATATCCCGATTCCGTCAATCCCAGGATGCGCTGAATCATCAGCTGCACCACGATTACGCCACCGACGACGATCAGAATCGTGACCAGACGTCCCTCGGGGGACAGCGGTTCAACTTCTCCGTAGCCAATGGTGCTGATGGTGATCAGCACCATCCAGAAGCAGTCCCCCCAGTCCCATCCCTCGGTGAAGCGGTAGCCGCAGGCACCAGCTAGGACTACGGCGACCAGAGCACCCACAGGTCCCTGCCAGGGGGCGGTGAGCGTCAGCAGGGACCGGCGACGTTTCGAATGACGCCGACGCTTCATGGCGGCGTCAGAACCCCAGGGCGGTCAGCACCGATGCTTCATCCAACCCACTCAGCTCGGAGGCGTTTCCAAGCTGACGAATCTCCTCCCGTTTCGGCAGATCCGTCTCGGCGGCCCCCAAGGCCACAAGCGGTGTGCCGCAGTAGGTGGCAATGGCTTGACTGATCGGAGAGCTGCTCAGCACCACATCCGCACAGGCGATCGTCGCTGCTTTTTGACGCAGGGGTGTCGTTGGATTCAAGGTCATGCAACGCAGACCGCCGAGCCGGGTCCGGATGGTGTCCGGCAACTGAGCCCAGCGATCAGCTGGCCAGTCGCCAGCGTCGCCATTGGGCGCAAGCAGCAGGAGGGGCCCATCTCCACTGGGTTGGCTCGCGCGAATCTCATCCAGTTCAGGGGCGGGCAGGGACAGCCGGAATGCGTCGGCATCGAGTTCACAGCCCAGGGGCACAAGGAAGGGAGCCAGTCCCTGTGGTGCCCATCCGGATCCCGGCGTGACCCGGTCCGTACAAGCGAATCCACCCTCCGCGACCCTGGTGGGGATGTGGCTCATCGACAGCATCAGGTTCACCTGCTGTCCTGCTGAGAAATTGAGACAGACCTGGAAATCGGGTTCGCGCACATTTCCGAGCAGGTTCGCCCAGTCGGCCAGGGTGGGACTGCTCTCAAAGTCGAAGGGAATCACCTTCTCCACACTGGGGAGCAGATCCCAGACGCCACGAACCCCGGGAGCACAGGCCACCTGCACACTGGCTTGCAGCTGTCGGCTGATGGCCTCGATGGCGGGAAGACGCACCAATTGGTCGCCGACGAACCCCGGGCTGAGGACAAGAACCCGCATCAAACCGCCTCAGGACGTAAGCGAGCTGATTGTATGGAGGCCGTTTCCGCCTGCCAGCGGCAGGAGTCGCTTGTGCATCTGTTGATCGCCGCAGCAGGCAGTGGTCGCAGGATGGGCGCTGATCGCAACAAGCTTCTGCTCCCATTGCGGGGTCGTTGTGTGCTCGCTTGGACCTTGGATGCTGCCCTGGCCTCACAGGCGATCAGCTGGATTGGCGTCGTGGGCCAGGAGGTGGATCGAGTCGCAATCATGGACATTGCCGAAGGCGTCGACAAGCCTCTGCACTGGATTCAGGGTGGCTCCACCCGCCAGGAGTCCGTCCAGCGTGGGTTGGCTGGTCTTCCTGATGGCGCTGAGCATGTGCTGATCCACGACGGTGCCCGCTGTCTGGCCGAGCCGGAGCTCTTCGATCGCTGCGCTGCTGCCGTCAGCAAAGGCCATGCGGTGATCGCCGCGACCCCGGTGACCGATACGATCAAAC
>JBGKDR010000463.1:0-2705 GCA_042954225.1 Parasynechococcus sp. | reverse complement strand
AGTCGCTCCAGTGGCTGGTTCATCGAGCCGGAGCAGGCGATCGATGACCTGCTGAGCTGGCGCACAGGACCCGCGCCTCGGCGCACCTGGGTTCAGGCCCTGTTCCGCCACTGGGGACGGCTGCGACGCCGCTGAGCCATGTCAGGATTCGGCCAACACTTCGTGGTGGACAGGGTTTGAGCAGAGGACGGGCGCCGGCGTTGGTGCAGGTGCGCATCGAGGGCCCTGTCCTGCTGCTGATGGGCCCGATCGGTCTGTTCTTCGCCCGGTTCAGCCGCTATCTGCGGGGCTGCGGGATCCCGGTCACCAAGGTGGCCTTCCCCTTGCGTGAATTCGGCTTCCCTCGGGAGGTCTGCGTTCCGTACGACGGGGATATGCAGCGTTGGCGGCCGTTTCTGCGCCAGCTGATCGAGGAGCGTGGCATCCGCCACATCTTTATGTACGGGGATTTCATCATTCCCCACCGCATCGCCATTGAGGAGGCCCGCGAGCTCGGGGTGGAGGCCTGGGTGTTCGAGCTGGGTTATCTGCGGCCGAACTACGTCACCCTGGAACGGGACCGGGTCAATGCCCGCTCCAACCTCAACCGTCCGGCGGCGTTCTATCGGGAACTGCCCGCGGCGGATCAGCTGCCGCAAAACATCGTCCTCGACCCCGGCTGGCGCTGGCGCAAGGCCTGGAAGGCGCCCACCTTCATTCAGCACGCCTTCACCCGCTACCCGATCATTGAGGGGGAGCACAAGCTGCAGCCGTCGCCGGGATTCCTGTGGTGTCAGGTGCGGGGCAGCTGGCGTTACTGGTTGTACCGCTGGCAGGAACAGGCGGTGAAGCAGCGGCTGCTGGAGCATCTGTCGTTTTTCCTGGCGGTGCTGCAGGTCTCCAGCGACTCGCAGATCCAGATGGGGTCGCCCTACCGGGGCATGCATGACTTCATTGAGGACGTGATTCGCTCGTTCGCGGCCCACAGCCACGTCTCCGATCACCTCGCCTTCAAGCACCACCCCCGGGACCGGGGCTACAACAACTACGCGACGTTGATCGCCCTGCTGGCCGCCCGTTATGGCGTTCAGGGGCGCGTCCACTACTTCCACGACGGCCCGCTCAGCCGTTACCTGCGCACCTGCCGCGGCGTGATCACGGTGAACAGCACGGTGGGGCTGCAGGCCCTGTTCCATGCCGTGCCCACCAAGACGATGGGCAGCACCTTCTACAACCTTGAGGGCCTCACCGATCAGAAGCCCCTGGATGACTTCTGGCGGGATCCACAGCCCAGTGACCGCGCGCTGTTCTACCGCTTCTACAACCACCTGGTCACCACGACCCAGGTGAACGGCAACTTCGATGGCGACTTCCCCTTCCGCACCACCTTCCCGATCGGTCCGGACGCCCGGCAACTGGAGTCGCGTCCCGATCTGCCGCTGTTGAAGCCTCGGCGCCCGATCAATCCTCTGCTGCTCCCGGCCCGTGTGACGGCACGGTTGCTCTGGGCGGGGCTTGGCTTTGCCCTGTACGGCCTTCAGCTGCCCGCGTTGCTGTTGCGGCGGCCCGACTGGGCGGCGGGGTTGATGACGTTGGCGTCGGCGGTGGCCCTAAGAGCCCTCGGTGTTCAGGTGGTGGTCGACGACAGCCAGCGCAGCGAGGAGCCCGATGTGCCGCTGGTGCACATCTTCAACCACCGCAGTCCCTGCGATGGCCTGTTGATTCAAGGCGTTTTGCGGCTGCCGGGGATGACCACGGCCCAGTTGCACCTCAAGTGGGTGCTGCCGGGGTATGCGGGTGCGGCACGCAATGCCGGCGCGGTGGTGCTGGATCACCGCCAGGCTGAATCACGCATGCAAGGGATGCTCCAGGCTTCAGCGCTGCTGCGGGAGCACGGCCAGATCATGCTCGCGCCCAACGGCTCCCTGGTCACCCCGATTGAGCAGCGGGTGTCGCCGAGTGCCTGGATGTTGGCCCGCCACTACAACGGTCGCGTGGTGCCCTGGGTGTTCCGCTATCGGGATATGGATGAGGCTCTGGGTGCTCAATACAAACCAGTGCGGTTGCTGCTGCGCCGGTTGATGGCTCCGTTGGGCACGATCCACTGCCAGCGCGGCCGCTCCAGCGATCTGCAGCTGCCGAGTGATCCCAAGGATCGCGAGGGCTTCAGCCGGGCTGTGCAGGCGTATTACGGACAGATGGTGCCGCCAACACAAGGCTGATGTTGTGACCGCCGAAGCCGAAGGCGTTCTTGAGCAGCAGCCGCTCATCGTCCGTCTCTGGCAATGTCACCGGCCCACCGGCTGTCACCGCCAGCTCCACCTCGGGATCCAGAGGATCGGCATTGAGGCTGCCGGGCAGGACGCCCTGGCGCAGGGCCTGCAGGGCCAGGATCGTTTCCACGGCGCCCGCGGCTCCGAGCAGGTGACCGAGCTGGCCTTTGGGGGCGCAGACCGGAAGATGATCGGCCTGGGACCCCAGGCTGCGGCGCAGGGCCCGGGCTTCAGCGAGGTCGCCGAGGCTGGTGCCGGTGGCATGGGCCTGGACGGCGCAGAGGTCGGCGGGGCTGATGCCGGCACGGCGCAGGGCATCGTCGATGGCTTGGCTGGCCTGCTGCCCCTGCGGTTCCGGCGCGACGATGTGGTGGGCATCGCTGCTGCTGCCGCAGGCCAGCAACCAGCCGAGGGCGGAGTCACTCGGGGCGTCCCCGGAGCGCATCAGGGCCA
>JBGKDR010000462.1:0-1137 GCA_042954225.1 Parasynechococcus sp. | reverse complement strand
CGAAGGGTTGTCTGTGCTGCGTCTGAGCCAGGTGAAGCTGCCGCTCGACCACGGTGATGAGGACCTGCCCAACGCCGTGCTGCGTCGGCTGCGCATTCCAGCGGAGCAGCTCCTGGATTGGCGATTGGTGAAACGCAGCATTGATGCCCGGCGCCGCGACCGCATTCAGCTGATCTACAGCGTGGATGTCCGAGTGCAGTCCGAGGCGGCTCTGCTGCGGCGCCATCGGTCGAATTCAAACCTTCGCAAGGCTCCAGACACCCGATATCGGCCCGTGGCCACTGCTCCGGCGGAGCGTGATGCACAACCCAGCAGCCGCCCGATCGTCGTGGGGGCTGGTCCCTGTGGCTATTTCGCAGCGTTGCTCTTAGCGCAGATGGGCTTTCGCCCTCTGTTGCTGGAACGGGGGGAGCCGGTCAAGCAGCGGACCCTGCAGACCTTTGGCTTCTGGCGCGGCACCAAGGGGTTCAACCCGGAGTCCAATGCCCAGTTCGGTGAAGGGGGAGCGGGCACCTTCTCCGATGGCAAGTTGTACAGCCAGGTCAGTGACCCGGAGCATTACGGCCGCAAGGTGCTGGAGGAACTGGTGGCCAGTGGGGCCAGTCCCGAGATTCTCACGGTTCATCGCCCCCACATCGGCACCTTCAAGCTGGCCACGGTGGTGCGTGGTTTGCGCTCTCGCATTGAGGCCCTCGGCGGTGAGGTGCGCTTCGGCTGTCGGGTGGACAACCTTCTCCTGGACGCCTGTGACGATGGCAAACCCCACCGGCTGGCCGCTGTGGAGCTGGACTCCGGCGAGCGGATCGCCTGTCGGCACCTCGTCCTGGCACCGGGACATTCCGCACGCGACACCTTCACGATGCTGGAGCGGGTTGGCGTGGCTCTGGAGGCCAAGCCCTTCTCCGTGGGCGTGCGCATTGAGCACCCTCAGCCTTTGATCGACCGGGCACGGTGGGGGTCTCAGGCCGGCCATCCACGCCTGGGTGCGGCTGAATACAAGCTTGTGCACCATGCGGGCAATGGACGCTGCGTCTACAGCTTCTGCATGTGTCCGGGTGGTTTTGTCGTCGGAGCGACCTCGGAGGAAAACCGGGTGGTCACCAATGGCATGAGTCAGCACTCGCGCAACGAGCGCAA
>JBGKDR010000461.1:0-1685 GCA_042954225.1 Parasynechococcus sp. | reverse complement strand
CGTTGCCGCCAGCCAGACCGGCAGGGTCAGTCCCGAAACGTGCTCGGAAGCGATGGGCCCATGAGACGCTGTTTTCTAGATTCGCCGATTGGCATTCGTCGCGCCGTGCAGGACAAGCTCACCCTGATGATTCCGGGACCGACGCCGGTGCCCGAAACCGTTCTCAAAGCGATGGGACGCCACCCGATCGGCCATCGGAGCGGCGAATTCCAAGCCACGGTGCGGCGCACCACTGAGCAACTCAAGTGGCTGCACCAAACCACCGGGGATGTTCTGGTCATCACCGGCAGCGGCACTGCGGCCATGGAAGCCGGAATCATCAACACCCTGTCCCGCGGCGACAAAGTGCTTTGCGGTGACAACGGCAAATTCGGTGAGCGCTGGGTCAAAGTCGCCCGTGCCTACGGCCTTGATGTCGAGGTGATCAAGGCGGAGTGGGGGCAACCCCTGGATCCGGAAGCGTTCCGCTCGGCACTGGAGGCCGACAGCGCCAAAGCCATCAAGGCGGTGATCCTCACTCACTCGGAAACATCCACCGGGGTGATCAACGACTTGGAAACCATCAGTCGCCACGTCAAGGCCCATGGCACAGCCCTGACGATTGCTGACTGCGTCACCAGCCTGGGTGCCAGCAATGTGCCGATGGACGCATGGGGACTGGACGTGGTGGCATCCGGCTCCCAGAAGGGCTACATGCTGCCTCCGGGCCTGAGCTTCGTGGCGATGAGCGACCGCGCCTGGCAGGCCTATGAGCGATCAGACCTACCTAAGTTCTATCTGGATCTGGGCCCCTATCGGAAAACAGCCGCGAAGGACAGCAACCCCTTCACGCCGGCTGTGAATCTGTACTTCGGCCTCGAAGCGGCCCTGGACATGATGTAGAGCGAAGGGTTAGAGGCGATCTTTGCGCGCCATGCCCGCCATCGGGCCGCAGCTCAAGCCGGCATGAAAGCCATCGGAATGCCGTTGTTTGCCGCCGACGGCTATGGAAGTCCGGCGATCACAGCAGTCGCACCGGATGGCATTGACGCTGAAGAACTGCGCAAGGCGGTCAAACAGAACTTCGACATCCTTTTGGCCGGCGGTCAAGATCATCTGAAAGGCAAGGTCTTCCGTATCGGCCACCTCGGCTACGTCTGTGATCGGGATGTGCTCACAGCTGTTTCCGCCATCGAAGCCACCCTGCAGTCATTGGGGCTTCACAAGGGCACAATGGGTGCAGGTGTTGCCGCGACAGCAGCAGCTCTCCTGTAGGAGAAGTCAGTGGGCGAGAGCGATCTCGCCCGGTGCGGGTGTAATTCAGTGGTAGAATGTCAGCTTCCCAAGCTGAACGTCGCCGGTTCGAATCCGGTCACCCGCTTTCCCAAATTGATCAAGATCTGGGCTTGATCAATTGAAGAACCTGTGGCCCTGTTGCCTTGGCACGCCGCTCCTGATCAAGCCCTTTGAGAATGAGGGAGCCAGCATCAGAAATACGACCATCCAGCGCAGCTAAACGGGCTTGATCAAAAAAACGTGTCGCAGCATCAACATGTTGACTGCGCTGCTCTGCATGAGCAGTTGGTCTATCGAGTGTGAGAGCCAATCTCGCCAGCCATCATTCATTGTTCGAGCTTAACGATATCAATGAAGCGGATTCATGCCCACGAGAGAAGAATTATCGACATCTTCTGGATTGAGTGACA
>JBGKDR010000460.1:0-1313 GCA_042954225.1 Parasynechococcus sp. | reverse complement strand
GTGAACGCCGCTGATGCACTGGCACGGATCGGAGCCCCCCTGAACGCAGAAAGGCAAGCGTCGTTACTTGCGGCCCTCAATGGCCCTGACAACCAAAAACGGGCCGTGATCCAAGCGTTTACGCGGCTTGGGCTGCCTGATCATGGGGGCGTCATTCGGGCCCTTGAACACCATGACAACCCGCTGGTGTCAGGTGCTGCCAATGCCCACGCAGTCCAGGTTGCAGGCAACCTCGACAGCCTTGAGCCCCTGATTGCCCAACTCGACGATGACAATGCGGGACGACGTCGAGCCGCGGTCATCGACTTGGGTGACGCTGGGCGCCTTGAAGCTCTCGATGCACTGATTCGCTGCCCGGTCTCGATGCCGCTACGCGCCAAAAGTGCTTTCCAAATCGCCACAACCGCTGGCGGATCGATCGCTCCTGAGGCCGTCGGGCTGCTGGAACAGCTGCTTCAGGATGATCCGAAGAAGTTGAATCTCTCCGGAGTAGCCAACCCAGGTTCCGCTGCAGAGGCCATTCGCAATGGGCTTCAGCACCGCGATGAAGCCAGGCAATACGCCGCAGCGAAAGCGTTGATGGACTGTCCCAGAGCAGAACAAGTCGCGCAGATTGATTTGCTGCAGCGCGACCTTGGCAGTGATTACGGCGTTCATTACCTCTTGGCCAGCTGCATCGGCTTGCTGGGATTGCACGAACGCAGCGACCAGGTCCGGGACGCGTTGGCGGAAACGGCGCCGCAATATGCGAAGTCCCGTGTTGCTGCTGCATGGAGCTGCCAACGCCTGGGCCTGGCGGACCAACGCCCCTTACTCGAGGACTTGAGCCGAACGAATCCATGGCAACCACTGCGCTGGAGCTGCACTCAAGTGCTGGCTGCTCTGCCATAAGTCAGAAGCACTTTGCTTCTTCGTTTTTCTTTTCTTTTTGCAGTGCAAACTTGTATTGAGAAGCCTGAAGCATTCCGCCCCTAGACCTTCTGCACGGCGTACGGTCCACGAGTGATGCCTCGCATCTCCCCCTCCCTTAAGTCCCAAGCATTCTTATGCTCGACGCATTCTCCCGTCAGGCGGTTTCCGCTGATTCCAGCGGCAGCTTCATCGGTGGCGCACAGCTGAACGACCTCAAGGCATTCATCGCCGAGGGCAACAAGCGTTTGGACGCTGTTAACGCCATCACCAGCAACGCTTCCTGCGTGGTGTCCGACTCCGTGGCTGGCATCTGCTGCGAGAACACCGGCCTGACCGCACCGAACGGTGGTGTCTACACCAACCGCAAGATGGCCGCTTGCCTGCGTGATGCCGAGATCATC
>JBGKDR010000459.1:0-2193 GCA_042954225.1 Parasynechococcus sp. | reverse complement strand
GAACTGATGGAGGGCGGCCTGGCCTACCGCAAGAACGCCACCGTCAACTGGGATCCCATCGACCAGACCGTGCTGGCCAATGAACAGGTTGATGCCGATGGACGGTCCTGGCGATCAGGAGCGATCGTTGAGCAACGGCAGCTCAATCAGTGGTTTCTCAAAATCACCGATTACGCCGAAGACCTGCTCAAGGACCTCGATCAACTCAAAGGTTGGCCGGAACGGGTCCGGACGATGCAGGCCAACTGGATCGGCCGCTCAGAAGGTGCAGAGATCGTGTTCCCCGTCTCGGGCGACGACAGCACCACCATCACGGTGTTCACCACACGTCCAGACACCCTCGCCGGTGCCAGTTATGTGGTGCTAGCCCCCGAGCACCCGCTCGTGGAGACGCTGATGGATGCCAGCTGTGCCGATGCGGTCAAGAGCTTCCGCAACGACGTGGCCCGGCTGAGCACCATCGAGCGCACCAGTGATGACCGTCCGAAGCGTGGCGTGGCGATTGGCGCCACGGTGACCAACCCGATCAATGGCGAGGCGCTGCCGATCTGGATCGCTGATTACGTTCTGGCCGACTATGGAACCGGAGCGGTGATGGGAGTTCCGGCCCATGACCAACGCGACATGGTGTTCGCCAAGAGCTACGGCCTCGCCATCCGTCAGGTGATTGATGCCGAGGGGGCCAGTGCGGCAATCAGTGATGGCAACGCCTGGACGGAACCCGGCGTCCTGATCCACTCGGGAGACTTTGATGGCAGCCAATCGACCGCAGCCAAAGCCGCCATCACCGCCGCGGGTGCGGAAAGCGGATGGGCCCGCAGCAAGGTCACGTACCGCCTTCGGGATTGGCTGATCTCTCGCCAGCGCTACTGGGGTTGCCCGATCCCCGTGATTCACTGCCCCAGCTGCGGAACGGTCCCGGTGCCTCGCAATGAGCTGCCGGTGGAACTGCCTCGTGGCATTGATCTGTCCGGGAAAGGCGGGTCCCCACTCAGTCAGCAGAAGGACTGGGTGAATGTGGCGTGTCCCACCTGCGGGGGCGATGCCCAACGGGAAACGGACACGATGGACACCTTCATGTGTTCCTCCTGGTATTTCCTTCGGTTCGCAGATCCCCACAACAGCCAGCAGCCATTCAGCAAGGACGCCGTCAATCAATGGCTGCCTGTCAAGCAATACGTGGGTGGAATCGAACACGCCATCCTTCACCTGCTCTATGCCCGCTTCTTCACCAAGGCACTGCGGGATCGGGGCCTGATCGATGTGGGTGAACCCTTCGAGCGGCTGCTGACCCAGGGAATGGTGCAGGGGGTGACCTACCGCAACCGCAGCACCGGTCGTTATGTAGCTCCCGCTGATGTGGCCGATCCGAACAACCCTGTGGACCCTGACTCCAAGGAGCCCCTGGAGGTGCTGTTCGAGAAGATGTCGAAGTCCAAGTACAACGGCGTGGACCCCGCGGCGGTCATCGATCGCTACGGAGCGGACACGGCCAGGATGTTCATCCTGTTCAAGGCTCCTCCAGAAAAGGATCTGGAATGGGATGACGCCGATGTGGAGGGTCAGTTCCGCTTCCTGCAGCGGCTCTGGCGTCTCGTCGAAGCCTGCAAGGGGCAGGTCACGCTGAAGGATCCGATTGCACTCCCAGACCAACTCAGCGACCGCGACAGCGATGTGCGTCGGGCCGTGCATACGGCGATCGAGGCGGTCAGCGACGATCTGAACGATGAGATCCAACTGAACACCGCCATCTCCGAGCTGATGAAGCTCTCGAATGCTTTGAATGCGGCGGACCTGCAGACGCTCTCGCCGGGGGTCCTCCAGGAGGCTCTCTCAGTTTTGGTGAAACTTCTGGCCCCATTTGCGCCCCATCTCGCGGAGGAGTTCTGGAGCGGCTTGGGAGGCGCCGGCAGCATTCATCACCAGTCCTGGCCGGAGGTCGATGCCAAGGCCCTCGTGCTCGACAGTATCGATCTGGTCATTCAGATCAAAGGCAAGGTGCGCGGCAGCATCAACGTTCCCGCCGATGCCGACAAGGCGACCCTGGAGACGTTGGCCCTGGCCAGTGATGTTGCTCAGAAATGGCTCGAAGGAGCAGCCCCACGCCGGGTGATCGTTGTCCCCGGCAAGTTGGTCAATCTGGTTCCCTGAATCAGCTCTTGGAAAAACGCATCGAGGCGGGATTGGCCCAGT
>JBGKDR010000458.1:0-1084 GCA_042954225.1 Parasynechococcus sp. | reverse complement strand
GAGTCGCAACGGGTGAAAGACCGGCTGGAGGTGCTGCTTGAGGCCGCAAGCCAGAACCGTGGCGACGATCTGGCCTTTCTCGAACGCTGGGGCTACGACGACCAGCAGAAACAGGCCATCGGCGATGCCGTGATCGCTGTGGCTGAAAGCTGAACCATCACGGCACCAGATCTGGTGTTTCGCTTCATGAAGCGTTGGCTTGCAACACTATTAGGCCAATCTGAAGTTGAGACACCTTCTATTTGAGCGCGCCTAGTCTTCTCGCACGGCCGGGTGATGGGGATCAACCGGCATTCACGCAACCTCGGAATCGTTCCGAGGTTTTTTCATCTCAAATACTTTTTCATCGCAAATACTGTTTCATCGCAATCGCTCTGAAACGCACACAGCAAAAAGCCCCGGTCTTGCCGAGGCTTTGATGTGTCTCGTTCAAACCAACGCGTGACAATCAGTCGCGGCGGCCACCGGTATTCAGGGCAATGATCAGACGCAGAATAAAGATGAACAGGTTGATGAACGTGAGATACATGCTGAGGGCGCCAGCCAGGTATTGATCGTCCCGGTACGTGCGAGGCATCGTGTAAAAGTCCACGAAGGCCATGCCCACAAACAGCACCGTTCCCAGACCGGAGATCAGCAGGTTGGTGGATTCGTAAAGCCCAGGAATGAAGAAACTTCCGATCGTGATGGCGACAATGGCGATCAGAAGACCCAACACGCCGATTCTCACAACAGCGCTGAGGGCCTGACCGACGCTCTCGCTCATGCGGCTTCCGAAGAACGACGCAATCACGAAGGTGACACCCGTGGCCAAGGCCGCGATGCCGACGGCACCCACACCGGCATAGGGATCGGCTGGATTGGCAGAACCCACCACCTGAATGGCGTAGCTCACCAAGCCGCTCAGAGTGAAACCACTGATGAGGCTGTAGAGCGACAGCAACGGCAGGGCTGTGCCGTTATCGCCCTTCATGGCGATGTTCTGCGCCACGAAGAACAGGGCAATGTTGCCGATCAATGCGACCCAGAAGAGAGGCATGTAGAGCCCACTCCCCGATGCCAGAAGGGCCATCCCGCCAAGAAC
>JBGKDR010000457.1:0-1318 GCA_042954225.1 Parasynechococcus sp. | reverse complement strand
ACCATGTCCATCATTTTCTGAGGACATTGTTTGCTGAGTCCGACCATGATTGCCATGCTCATATCCGTTGAATCTTGATCACTGATTTCATCGGACATGACCAGTTTGAGGATTTCAGGATCGGCGGTCATGGCCACAACTGTTGCAGACTCCAATGACTTGACCCGTTGCTCTTTGGTTTGAGTCTTCCTGTAAGAGGTGCAGGCCTCTTTCGCAAACGACTCACCAAAGGAACTCCAGACAGGCGCGGCAGGCGCAGCAGGTGCTGTTGCAATCAAACAACTGCTAAAGACAACGCTCGAAGCGATCGATCGGAGCAAGCTCATTGTTTGATTGCTTTGGCGGCAGTTTAAAGCGTGCGCTTTCAACAGCGCTTGGATCTCAGTTATTGACACTCTTGTCGTCATGCATCAGTCCCATTGATCAAGGAGAGGACTGGCTGACGCACCTCACGCCCGGTGATAAGGGCTCCCTTGCAGGATCGCCTGGGCCCGATACAGCTGCTCCAGCAATAGCAGTCGTGCCAGTTCGTGCGGGAACGTCATCGGCGACAAGCTCAGTTGCCAACGGGCCGATGCTTTGAGTTCATCGGTCAGTCCGTCCGCGCCACCGATGACGAACGCCAGCCGTTCTGAGCCAAGGTCTTGCAGTCGCTGAGCAAAGTCGATCGATGTCAGGGTTTTGCCCTGTTCCATCAGCAGCACAGGCTGCTCATCCGGACGCAGAGCCTGGCGAATGGCATCCGCTTCTTTGTGACGCGTGCTGTCTCGCAGTTCGGTCACACTCAGTCCTGGAAGGCGTTTGAGATAAAGCTCAATGCCTTCCTGAACCCAACGTTTGCGCACTTTGCCGATCGCGATGATCCGGCATCGAGAGATGTTCATGAACCTGTGAACGCCGTGAGCAGCAACAGATCAGAGCTCCTCAATCGTTGTCGTCGTCTTCCAGCAGCAACTGGCTGAAGGCCACATAAAGGCTGTCCTCCTCGCTGCCGACGGGCACGTTGGGTCGTTGCGGACGGGTGTTCTTGCCTTTTCCCGTCGATCCAGCCGGTGGCGATGGCAAACCCGCTGCGGATCCGGATCCCTGTGTCGGTTGACTGGATGACGAAGCCTTGCGCTGGCGCCGCTCATCCTCCAGGCGCTGTTCCGCGGAACGCAATCGGCTCATCAGATGGTCCGGCACGGTCCCGTCCTGGCTGACGTTCATCAGCTCATGGAACAAGGCCTCAGGGTTCTGCTCGGTTTCGACCTTGTGTTTGGGGCGGTTGGCCTTGGTGGATGGCTTGCTCTCCGTCTCCGGATTGGGGAGGGCCTTG
>JBGKDR010000456.1:0-2774 GCA_042954225.1 Parasynechococcus sp. | reverse complement strand
ACAGCGAAGGCCTCCAGGGGATTGCGCACCCAGAACAACACCTTGTAGTTGATCGATGAGTCCGCGAAATCCACCGTGAAGGCCTGCGGTGGCGGATAGCTGAGCACCTTCTCGTGTTTCTGCGCCACGTCCTCAAGCACGGCAATCACCTGGGCTGGTTCGTGGTGGTAGGCCGCTCCGACCATCACCGCATCCCGTCGGGAGGTCTCTTCCGCGGTGTAGGACTCGGCTTCCTGGGTGAAGAAGTTCTGGTTGGGGATCAGCAGCTCGGCGCCATCCCGGCCGCGGCGGAGCTGGGTGGCCCGGAGTCCAAGTTTCCGCACCGTGCAGGGATCTCCGTTGATCATCAGGATTTCGCCTGGGCGCACGGATCCCTCGAACAGCAACCAGATGCTGGCGATGAAGTTCGAAATGATCTCCTTAATTCCGAAGCCAATGCCCACCGACAGGCCTCCTGCCACGGCGACCAGGGCCGTGCCGTTGATCCCGATGTAATACGCCACGCTCATGGCGCCGAAGCCGATCAGGGAGTAGCGCACAATCACTTCCAAGGCTCGGCGGCCCTGGGGTTTGACGCCGAAGAAGATGCCGCTGAGCCAGGCCACGAAATTGGCGGGTCTACTGGCCAGGGCGACGATCAGATAGGTCGCCACGATCGCCGTAACCAGCTTCCCGACCGTCAGCGTCACGCCGAAGACGTCGCCCAGGGAAATCAGGGACAGGGATTCCCGGCTGCCCAGCATCTGGAAGAAGGTGAGCACGCTGAGCACGAACAACACCGGCCGGAAGAAGGTCTTGTCGATCTCATCCAGCGGTGCTTTGGGAAAGCGCTTCTGCAGCAGAAGCTTGGAGGGCTCGTCCGTCCGCCAGATCAACCAGAGCAGCGAGAAGTAGCGCAGCAGTCCTGCTGGGATGCGCAGAGCCAGCAAGACGGAGCTCACCACAAGCACCAGCAGTGGAGTCACCAGATGGGAGGCACTGGAGAGCAGCGGCGACTGCAGCCGTCTTTTCAGACGTGCTTCCGCAGCCACGGCCACGACAAACAGGGCGATCTGGATCAGAACGGATCCACGCTGGAGGTAGCCCAACCAGGTGGTGGCTTCGTTGGTGAAGGCGGTGAGCATCAGAGGCTGTCTTTCAGGCTGCGGAGGATGTCTTGGGTGGCTTCTTCAGGGGTGTGGATGTCGTAAATGGTGTCCAGCAAGGCTGTGGAGATCGCTTCGTAGCGGGCGGGATCCCGAAACACGCGTGCTTTGGCCTGATGGCGGTCCCGCTTGGATTTGTCGCTCATCTGCAGATACATCTGCAGGGTGGTGAGGCCGCCGGGGATTTTCGAGGCCACGATCGGCGCCGCCTTCTGGTTGACGGGCATCGATGTGCGGGACTGCAGGGCGAAGGTCTTCTGTGCCCAGGGCTTGCCGATGAACTCGAGCATGGCCAGGGATTTCTGACGCTGAGCGCTGCTCGAGTTCTTGCCCAGGGCCCAGACCTGCAGACGCGTGGTCGGGATGGCTTTGCCGGAGGGACCGATCGGCAAACCAGCGATGCCCAGCTTGTCCTGCAACTTGTCCCGTAACTCCGGAAGACTGCTGCTCCAACAGGTGATCCAGTCAAGTTCACCACTGGCGAGGCCCTTCCTCAGGGCTGCCTGGCTGTTGAGGAAGCGGATGTTCTGCTGATAGCTCGCTGACTTCAACCACCGCAGCCAGCGGGTCATCTGTTTCTGTTCCTCGGGCGTCGGCGTTTCGTTCTCCAGAGCTGCTTCCATAGCTCTCGACGCACCGAAGGCTTCGGCGCTCCAGAACAGATCCTTCAGTTGCAGCGCAAAGCCGTAGTTGGCCTGCTCACTCGTGGCCTCCAAGGCCTGGAGCGTCGGCGGCGATTGGCTGATTTTGGTCTTGTCGTAGCAGGCCAGTTGCATGAACTGGTTCACCGGGCGACCGATCAGCTGCCCGTCTTTCGCGGTCGCCAGATGCAGCACGGTTCTGGGGATGTCCTGCTTGTCCGCATCCGTCAGCGTGACCGGATCCAGCAGTCCGCGTTGATACAACCCCATGGCTGTCTCGCTGTCGGTGAGCACCAGATCCGGGCCGAAACCGCTCTCGGTTTGGCGTGCGACCTCACTGATGAAGTTTTTTCGGGTCGACAGCGTCAGTTGCGGCCGCACCGTGGGATCCACGCTGGCGAATTGCTCAAGGATCGACTCATTGACCCGCTGCAGCCGCTCGTAGTCCTCGGTGCTGACGGCATCGGCGTTGTCAATGGTTCTCAGGATCTTCACCACCACCGGGGTGCCTCCCGATTCGGAGCTGATGCTGCAGCCGCCGATCAGAAGGCCGACAGCGCAGCAACCCGTTCGTCGCAACCAGGTCCCGAACATCGATCTGAATCGCTCGGCAAACCTTAGGGGCGGTTTTTGGTCTTGGCCCGTGGCTTTGCGAGCATGGCCGACACCTTGCAGACCCTCCGTGCCCGAACTGGCCAAGACCTACGACCCGGTTGGCACGGAGGCCCGTTGGCAGCAGGCCTGGGAAGACCAGGGGGCGTTCCACCCCGACCCGAAGGCCCCCGGTGAACCGTTTTCGGTGGTGATCCCGCCGCCGAACGTCACCGGCAGCCTCCACATGGGCCATGCCTTCAACACGGCTTTGATCGACACGATCGTGCGTTACCAGCGCTTGGCTGGAAAGAACGTGCTCTGTCTGCCCGGCACCGACCACGCCTCGATTGCGGTGCAGACGATCCTCGAGAAGCAGCTCAAGGAAGAAGGGAAG
>JBGKDR010000455.1:0-1013 GCA_042954225.1 Parasynechococcus sp. | reverse complement strand
GTCCGGATGCCGTTTCAGCACCGTCGCCAAGGAGGTCGTCGCTGATTTGGCCGCACCGATGATGATGAAGTTGGGCAGCCGCTCGCGAACACTGTCGGCGATGTGATCGTGGTGGCCACGCAGGCTGCGTTGAATCTGCTGCAGACACCGCCAGTCATCGATGGCGTCGATGAGATCAGCGCCAAAAGGCATGGTCACGCAGCCAGCTGGAGAGTTGCAGGGATCGGCTCTGCAGGGGAGAAACCGGCGCGAGGGGTTGATTGTCAATCAATTCGGCGTGGCTGCAGTCGCCATAGAACAGCCGGCAGTCATCGCCGTAGAGGCTGATCGTTTTGTTGATCAGATCGTCGTTGTGGAAATAGCTGCGCAGGCTGGCCCGTTCGGCGCGTCGGACATTTTTCTGAGGTAGTGACTCCATCACCTCGATGCCCTGGCGCTGCAGCAAGGCGCGCAACTGACTCCAATGGTCATTGATCTGTTCAACGCGGCCCACGAATTTCGGGACGATCTGCCGCCCCAGGCAAAGCAGCTTGGTCTGGGGAAGGACGTGGACGTCGTAGCGATTGAGGGGGGTTGCAATCAGGACATCGAGGAAATCAGCGAAGGCCATGCCGTGCCGCACTCCCATGCGTTGCATCGGCAGCGGCGGTTCGTCGATTTCAATCACCTTGTTGTTGTAGGCCGCAATCAGGCGATCGAAGGGATTGCGAACGAAGCTGAAACTCACATGGCTGTGACGAAACTTTCTGGCTTTCCGCAGCGTGATCAGTTCGGTTTCGTCGTTGGTTTCGTTCTGCCAGAACTTATCCGATGTGGTTTTGGTCCCCTTGGGGGGACGTTCACTGAGCAGACGACATAAGGCTGCCTTGATTGATGAGTTGGCCGCCTTGGGAACACGCCCATACAGCAACTTGTGCTGTTTCATCCGGATGAAGTGATGGGGTTGTGCCATGGCGAATCAGGGGGTTTTGGTGAAATGTTTTTCCAGGAATTTTCTGAACAATTTCCACTCC
>JBGKDR010000454.1:0-3348 GCA_042954225.1 Parasynechococcus sp. | reverse complement strand
CAGACCGACCGCAAGGGCCGTCATCACTACAACACCAGTCAGCCAGCTCAGAAGCCGCTTCATCTCAAGACTCCGTCAGGATCGAGGCGATTAAATCCGGCAGAGCCGGCGTCGCCAACGTTACAAGCGGCAATCCCCGTCGATCGACGGTTCGTCTGCAGTTTTTGCAGTTCGTTTCACTTAGATCAAACCGCTGAGATTCGGCTGCAGCAGGGCGGCCGCCAGAAACAGTCCATCCACCCACACGGTCGTGCTCAGCACGACGCCGACCATGGACCAGAGCGATGCGTTCTCACCACCACGCTTGGCCTGTGACGAGCACCATCCCGCAAGGCTGATCAGGCCAACCCCAGCGACACCGAGCATCAGCATCGACGGCAGCTGCAGCAGTGACAGACCGGCTTGATGCAGCAACAGGGAGGCATCGCCGATCGGAGCAGTCACCACAGATGGCCACTGCTGCATCACCCCGGTGAGGGCCATCATTAAGTCTGTGCAGGCCGTACCGATCAGGGAGGCGAGGTAAAAACCGGCTGCAATCTTCCAGCGGCTGCGTAGGCCCGCCAGCGCCAGCGGCAAGGCGAAGGCTTCGATCGGCAAGTGCACCAGGGGATGGGCCCGCAGCCAGCCCCAGAACAGACAACCGGCCAGCCAACTGCCGCTGAAGCCCACCAGCAGCGATCCCAGCTCAGCCTGGCGGTCGTCGCGGGACCGATTCAGCAGCACACCCAGTGCGACGAGCACAGCGGTGAACAACACCGCTGAGAACGGATGCAGACGCACCCATGGCGCCTGGAGAAACACCGGCAGCACCACCATCACGGAGGCTGCCTGGGTCAGATCCAGTCCGGAGGTCCGATCGGAGGCTGTTGTCTGCCAGATGCCTCCGACCAATGGAACCCCCCGTTTTGTGAAGAAAGTTACGGAACCTTAGAAGACATCCCTTGGGTCTGCGGCGGACATAGCGTCGGCACGTTGTGGAACGACTCAATGGCCGATCCGGCTGCAGCTATCAGCCTCGGTGAGGCCTGCTGGAGGAATTTCATCCTCGGTGTCGTTCAGGGCCTGACGGAATTTCTGCCAATCAGCAGCACCGCCCACCTCAAAGCTGTGCCGGTGCTGTTGGGCTGGGGCGATCCGGGGGTGTCGGTCATCGCGGCGATCCAGCTCGGCAGCATCGTGGCCGTGATCGCCTACTTCCGATCCGATCTCTCCCAGGTGCTCCGCGGCATCACCCGGGCCCTTCGCCATGGCCCGTGGCGTGAACCCGACGCCCGTCTGGGCATCGCCATGGCCATCGGCACCCTGCCGATCCTCGCGCTTGGTCTGTTGATCAAAGGGTTCGGCGACGAGGCCTACGAGACCTCTCCACTGCGCAGCATCCCCGCCATCGCCGTGGTGTCGATCGTGATGGCGTTGTTGCTGGCGCTGGCCGAGCGCATTGGTGCCAGGAGGAAAGACCTCAAAACCGTCAGTGGCCGCGATGGCTTGCTGGTGGGGGCGGCCCAGGCCCTCGCTTTGATTCCAGGGGTGTCCCGCTCCGGCAGCACCCTCACGGCTTCATTGTTCGACGGCTGGACCCGGCCCGATGCCGCACGCTTCTCCTTTCTTCTGGGAATTCCGGCCATCACTATCGCCGGCCTCGTCGAGTTGAAGGACGCCTTCGCGGCCGCCGGTGCGGCAGGCCCCCTGCCGCTGATCACGGGAATTCTTTCGGCCAGCGTGGTGTCCTGGTTGGCCATCGATTGGTTGCTGAAGTTTCTCCAGCGCCACAGCACCTGGGTGTTTGTCGGGTATCGCCTGCTGTTCGGGGTTGTTCTTCTGGCCTGGTGGGGGCGTTACGGCGCAAACTGAAGACAGCAACGCCTGAGTTCCGGTGTGGAATGAGCCCTCGGCAGGGGTCGCCGTGGCGGCCCTGGATCCCGCCACTTCCGCCCGTCAGCCCCAGCCGGCTGTGGTCGCCTCGGTGGAGCCGGGGTCCATCGGTGAGGAGCTTGGCTTCGAGCCCGGTGATCAGCTGCTCAGCATCAATGGCATCCGCCCCCGCGACCTGATCGACTACCGCTACCTCTGCGTGGAGGAGGACCTGCGCCTGGAGGTACGGGACGCAGCAGGGGCCCTGCACAATGTTGAGCTCGAGAAGGATGCCGATGATGGCCTCGGCATTGCCTTCACCGAGGCGTTATTCGATGGCCTGCGTCAGTGCAACAACCACTGCCCGTTCTGCTTCATCGATCAGCAGCCTCCGGGCCACCGCGACAGCCTGTATCTCAAGGATGACGACTACCGGCTGAGCTTTCTTTACGGCTCCTATCTCACTCTCACCAACCTCGGTGATGCCGATTGGCAGCGCATCGAGGAGCAGCGGCTCTCTCCACTGTTTGTCTCTGTGCATGCCACTGAGCCGGAGCTGCGCTCTCGGCTTCTGGTCAACCCTCGGGCTGGATTGATCCTCGATCAGATTGCCTGGTTCGCCGAGCGGGACCTGCAGATCCATGCCCAGGTTGTCGTCTGCCCGGGCTTGAACGATGGCCCTGCGTTGGAGCGCACCCTCCTGGATCTCGCCTCCTTTGCCGGGGGGGATTGGCCCGCCGTGCTGTCCGCCGCCGTCGTGCCCGTTGGGCTCACCCGCTTCCGCCCCGCCGACGATGGCCTGCAACCGGTGGATCCCGCCTGTGCGCAGGCGGTGATTGACCAGGTCGAAGCTTTGCAGCAGCAGTTTCAGCAACGCGTCGGCTCCCGCTTCGCCTGGCTGTCCGATGAGTGGTATTTGATTGCCGGTCGTCCGCTACCGCCACGGCCGGATTACGAGGACCTGCCCCAGCAGGAAAACGGTGTTGGCAGCATCCGCGCCTTCCTCGAAGCGCTTGATCAGGCCACCCTGGAGTTGCCGTCCGCTGTGGACCGGCCGCGGCGTTGCAGCTGGGTCGTGGGCAAGATCGTGGCGTCGGCTCTGACCCCTGTGGCGGACCGGCTCAATGCCATTGATGGCGTTGACTTCCGATTGCTGGGTCTGCCGAGTCCGTATTGGGGGCAGGATCAAGTTGTCACCGGGCTGCTCACCGGGCAAGACCTGATCGTTGGTCTGGCCGATCAGGATCTTGGCGACGAATTGCTGCTGCCCTCCGTGATGCTGCGGCAGGGACAACCGGTGTTTCTCGACGACATGACCCTCGAGCAGGTGCGGCAGGCGTTGCCAGTTCCCGTGCGGATCGTGCAGGGGGCGGCTGACATCGTGGCCTCGGTTCTCGGACAGCTAGGCGAAAGTCCCTAAGCTCATTGCAGATTGCCTCATCTTGTGGGTCGGATTTCTGCGGGTTTCTGTTTGATCGCAGGCCTCCTGGCCAC
>JBGKDR010000453.1:0-4139 GCA_042954225.1 Parasynechococcus sp. | reverse complement strand
TATCTGGTCAGCGTGACGGGCGTCACTGGCGAGCGGGTGTCTCTGGAAAGCCGGGTTGAAGGATTGGTGCAACGGCTCAGTCAGGTGTCGCCAGTCCCAGTGGCGGTCGGCTTTGGCATTTCCGGTGCCGATCAGGTCCGTCAGGTTCGAGGTTGGGGTGCTGATGGCGCCATTGTCGGTAGCGCCCTGGTGAAGCGAATCGCTGCCGCAGCTCCGGGAGCTGCGGCACAAAGCGCTGAGCAGTTCTGCCGGGAACTTCGCCAGGCGGCTGATTGATTCGCCTGCAGGCGGCCAGGAGTTCACTTGTAGGCTTCCAGGGCGATCGGCAATGTGATGGCTCGTTTTGTTCTCTGGGGTACGTACTGTGACGACGCTCTGAACAAACGGACTCCCTATCGCGATGAGCATCTGAGCCGTCTGACGGAGCTCAAGGAGTCAGGCCAATTGATCACCCTCGGGCCGACCGAAGGCAGTACCCATGTCTTCGGCATCTTTGAAGCGTCGAGCCTTGAGGAGGTTCGAGGGTTGGTCGAGGCCGATATCTATTGGAAGGAAAAGATCTGGACTCAGGTTGAGGTCTATCCCTGGATCCAGGCGTTCTGAGCCTGCTGCCAGATCCATTCGGCGACCTGCTGGTCTTCACCTGGGAGCAGCACATCGCCGTAACCGCTCATACGACCAATTCCCTCCCTGGCGATCGTGGCGATCGTTTCGGCCGAGTCGACTCCATTGCGCTGCAGGGCAGCCAGCTTCAGTGTCTTGCCTCGGCGAACGATGTTGCCACCGTTGATGTGGCAACCGACGCAATGCCGGTTGAACACAGATTCCCCGGCAAGTGGCCGCTCCGCATGGTCGACGTCTGCCGCGCTGTCAGCGATCGCTCCTGTGGATTGGCTCAACAGGATGCAAAGGCTGATTGCAAACGACGCGACCAGTTTCAGCAGGGTTGCCATGCAGGCCTCCAACCAATGGCATTGTGCCGGGGCAGAGGTGGACAACGGGCCGGCGTCAGGATGATCGCAGGTGCTTTGGGATCAGCCGATGTCTGAATCGGATCTTCTCCGCTTCCTCGACAAGGTGGATCAATTGCAGCAGTTGGTCCGATCACTGGACTGCGATTCCAGGCGGCGTCAGGCTCTCGCAGCGTGCTCTGACCACAACCAGGTGGTTGCACTTGCCCGTGACTGGGGCTTCGAGATCGGCCGCCGCTGGGGCGAGACGGTCGCCGATGGTCAGTCAGATGGCGACAATCTTCTCTCCGCCCCAGTGGCGGAGGCAGGACAGGAGCGACACAAGAGGATTCAGCAGGGTCCGGGTTGGCATCTCGACCTGATCAGCTCCAATGCTTTCTCCAATGCGGTTGACGACTGGTTTGATCAAACCAGTCATGAGTGGGTTCTCGTGTTGCGGGGCAGTGCAACCCTGGAGCTGCAGGACCCTCACGAGCGAAGGGATCTCAGTGTCGGAGACCATCTGTATCTTCATCCCCATCGAAGGCATCGTCTCGAGAGGACCGATCCGGACCCAGGGACACTCTGGCTGGCGTTGCATTGGCACGTTTGACCAACCAGTAGGCCGCAGATAACGACACCACGGCGATCCCGAGGCCGACAAGCAATTGTGGTTTGTTCTCGGCACCCGATGGAAGAACAATCACCTTCCTTGCCACCGCGGTAAGAGCTGTGACCAGCACCAGTTCGATCTGCACCACATGGCGCCGCAGATAGCTGGTGATGTTCTGAAGAACTTCCAGGGCAATCAGAACGGTCAACAGATCACCCAGGACCTTGATCAGGTCATCGCCAAGCCAGGTCGCTTCGGATCCAGTCAGCAGCTTGGACCCCAACGAAATCACCAGTTGGATCAGAGCGGCCGAGATGACCACAGCTGTGATCAGCGTCAGGATTCTGGCGACCTCACGCTCCCCGCCATCGACAAGACGCAGAAAACCGTTGGCAGTCCTTGGCTTTTGACGGGGCACCGGTTCAGTCGTTGAAAGGGTTGTAGTAAGGGCGAGCTGGCGAACGATCACGGTCGTTCGCAGACTTCAGCTCCGTGTCGCAGGTGATGCTCCCATCGGCAGCGGTCACACAATTGGTGGGAACCACCTCACTGGAGCTGTCGTTTCGGCTGCCAGGACCAAGCATCCATCCTTCACTTTGGGCGAAGGCCGCTGTCGACAAGGCGGCTGACAGGGCCAGCACCACTCCAGTGCAGGGAAGGAGCTTGACCGATTTCATGCAGAGACGGTGGATGCGCATCCACTTTGCCTGTGAAGCGCCTCAGTTGGGAGAGTCCTGGCGGATTTCCTTGAGAAGCAGATCCAGCTGACCGAATGGATCGTTGGTCTCGGGGTCAGGGCTGCTTGGTCCAGGTGCATGGCGCCATTCCGCCTCGACTCGGCAGAGACGTGCTGCCAGTGCGGCAAGGCCACCCTGGCGATGTTCGCGCTCGAGAACCTCGAGAAGGGATGGCATGCGCGTTGAAACAGCACGGAGGCTGCGACGGAGGTCAGCCTGGGTTTTGCCTTGTTGTTTCAACCAATCCTTGAGGACTTGCGTCAGTTCGGTTTCGAAGTCGGGGGTCCAGGCAGCCATCGACGCAGCGATCGGATCGAAGTGGGAGTCAACCGGGACTGGATTCGACCAGCCCGCTCTGAATTCCAGTCTTACGGAGTTTGCGCAGGGCCCGTTGCACAACCTGCCGGCAGTACTCACGGGAACAGTTCATGTGACGGGCCACCTCAGCAAGGGTTCGCCATTCATTGGTTCCATCCAGCCCGAAACGCAGGGTCACCACCGTGCGCTCTTTCGGGGTCAGATTGGCCTTGTTCAGAAGCGTCCAAACCGAAGCCGTTCGTTCCGCGATTTCGGCCCGTTCCATCGGTGGGAGTTCATCGCTTGGCAGGACATCCACCAATTCGCTGGGGTCGGATTTTGATTTCACCACTCCTTGCAGGCTCACGGTGACGCTGCGCAACTCGCAGGCCAGCAGGTCCTCCACTTCCGGGAGAGACAGATTCATGTATTCCGAGAGTTGTTCGGCTGTGGGGCTGAGACCATTGCGCTGCATCAGCCGTGCTTTGGCAGCTCGGAGTTTGGTGAGTTTTTCATTCACATTTACCGGAATCCGGATGGTGCGACTCTGGGTGGACAGGGCTCTGTTCAAGCCTTGCCGGATCCACCAGTAGGCATAGGTCGAAAAGCGATGCCCCCTGGTCGGGTCATATTTTTCGACGGCTCGGGTCAAGCCCAGCGTCCCTTCCTGAATGAGATCAAGTAGGTCCAAACCCTTGCCCTGGTAGCGCTTGGCAAGATTGACCACAAGCCTCAGGTTTGAGGTGATCATCTGGTTTTTCGCTCGTTCCCCTCTGCGAATCACAATTTTTTCTTCATCGCTGTAGTCGCACTCAGGGCCGCTTCCACCGGCCAGCATGCATCGGTCGGTAATGGCAACCATGGCCTGAACTTTTCTTCCCATCATCAATTCCTGCTCAGGTGTGAGCAGCTGGTGGCGCCCGATTTCGCCGAGAAAAGCACTCAGAGAGCTCACCATCAGACTTGATTCGCTCTTTTGAACCTAGAACCAAAGTGTTTTCTTCCTGGGGGTGTAATAAAGACTGCGGAATTTATGTTTGATGCATGATTAACATTTTCTTCCTGGATCTTGAGAGTTTCGATTGAGTTGTGTTGGTGGAGTCGCTAGGGTCTCGCCCACCCCTGCTGCAGTAAGCCATGACACTGGCGGTCGCGCTCACCTCGGACATCGCCAAGAACGCCGGTGTCGCCTACGTGCATTACCTCAGCTTCATGCTCTGTTTCGGAGCTCTCGTGCTGGAGCGGAAGCTGATCAAGGCGAATCCCAATCGCGGAGAAGCCACCGCGATGGTGATCACCGACATCGTTTACGGCATCGCTGCCCTCGCGCTTCTGGTCAGTGGAATCTTCCGCGTGATCCACTTCGGACAGGGCGCGGAGTTTTACACCCAGAACCCGCTGTTCTGGTGGAAGGTCGGTCTGTATCTGTCCGTGGGTGGTTTGTCCCTGTATCCGACCATCACTTACATCCTCTGGGCTATCCCCCTGCGGAAGGGCGAGCTTCCCAATGTGAGTGAGGCTTTGGCCAGCCGTCTGGGCTGG